>CBDTVH010000045.1:0-10186 GCA_965363665.1 uncultured Yoonia sp.
CTGGCCGCCAGCGAGGATGACGCCGAGGGGGTGCTTCATTGAGGCACCTGCGTTTGTGGTTTCTGCCGGAGCCTCCGGCGGGAGTTTTTCGGGCAAAATGATAAGCGGGTCATGTGCTGGCCTTGCGTCCGGATTTGCGCGGTTCGTCGGCGACTTGGCTGGGGTCGGCGTCGCGGATCAGCCGCTCTTCACCGGCCAGACATACAAAGCGCTGCCCCTTCATGCGCCCGATCAGGGTCAGGCCGACCTGGTTTGCGATCTCGACCCCCCAGGCGGTGAAGCCTGACCGGGAGGCAAGGACGGGGATACCCATCATGGCGGTTTTTATGACCATTTCCGAGGTCAGGCGCCCCGTGGTGTAAAGCGTCTTGTCGGCTGCTCTCACGCCTTCGGACAGCATCCAGCCCGCGATTTTATCGACTGCGTTGTGGCGACCGACGTCTTCCATATAGACCAGTGGGCGGTCGCCTTGGCAGAGCACCGTGCCGTGGATTGCACCCGCTTCGAGATAGAGTGACGGGGTGCGGTTGATGGTGGCGGCAAGCGTATAGAGGTCGGATGTGCGTACCTGAACGTCGGGCAGCGTGACCCCGTCCAGCCCCTCCATCATGTCGCCGAAAACGGTACCCACAGCGCAGCCGCTGGTACGGGTCTTTTTCTTGAGTTTGTCCTCGTAGGTCGTTTGCGCTTTGGTGCGCACCACCACGGTTTCAAGTTCCTCGTCGTAATCGACGCCTTTGATCACGTCGCCGTCATGCAGCATCCCCTGGTTGCGCAGGAAACCGAGCGCGAGGTAGGCGGGGTAGTCGCCGATGGTCATGGCCGTGACGATTTCCTGCCCGTTGAGGAAGATCGTGAGCGGGCGTTCTTCGACCACGTTGATGTTGATCTTCGCGCCGGTCTGGTCAGTGCCGTCCACAGCGCGCGTCAGGCGCCGCGCGCCCGGATCAGGGGCGATCAGATAGCCGGAGGTATCGTCGATGCGTGCCAATTGTCATTTCCCGCGTGCGTGGTTAAGGCTGTTGCAACGCCGCCAAGCTAGGGCAAAGCCATGACGACTTCTACCGTGAAAATGCCAGCGAAATCTGCCTATTGGGCGGGTGTGCGTGATGGTTCGCCGTTTGTCCTGGTGGTGATCCCCTTTGCCGTCCTCTTTGGCGTGATTGCCACCGATGCGGGGCTGACGCTGGCGCAGACCATGGGCTTTACCATCCTTGTGATTGCCGGGGCGGCCCAGCTTGCGGCGCTGCAACTGATGGTCGAAAACGCCAGCATCGCTTTTGTCCTGTTGGCGGCCTTGGCGGTCAATTTGCGTATGGCGATGTATTCGGCATCCCTGGTCCCCTACCTTGGTGCCGCGCCACTGTGGAAACGGGCCTGTATCGCCTATCTGAATTTTGATCAGACATACCTGCTGTCCATCGCCCGTTATGAAGCACGCCCCGAAATGACGGTCGCGGAACGTGCTGCGTATTTCTTTGGCGTGGGCACGCTCATCGCGCCGATCTGGTGCGCCATGACGCTGGTGGGTGTTCTGGCCGGGCAGGCGATCCCGGATGCCTGGGCGTTGGATTTCATCATGCCCATCGTGTTTCTGGCGATGGTCGCGCCGATGCTGAAATCCCTGGCGCATGTCGCTGCGGCGGCCATGTCTGTCGCCGTCGCTTTGGCTTTGGTTGATTTACCTGCCGGGACCGGTTTGCTGGTTGCGGCAGGTGCCGCGATGCTGACCGGTGCGCTGGTCGAGGTCTGGATGGAAAGGCGCGCGTGATGAGTTATTCCACGTTTGAAATCTGGATGATCATCATCGTGATGGGGGTGGGGACGTTCCTGATACGGTTCTCGTTTCTGGGTCTGATTGGCGATCGGCCCATGCCCATCTTTGTGCTGCGCCTGCTGCGCTATACGCCGG
The DNA here is from genome assembly GCA_965363665.1 of uncultured Yoonia sp. Lineage (GTDB taxonomy): Bacteria > Pseudomonadota > Alphaproteobacteria > Rhodobacterales > Rhodobacteraceae > Yoonia. Next base: position 1,913 of record CBDTVH010000045.1, read on the forward strand.
TTGCCGTCTTGCCAGGCATGGTCGCGCCGCTGGTCCTGTGGCCTGCCGCCGCGGATGGCCAGTTTGATCCCGTCCGCGTTCTGGCGGCCCTTGCCACCGTGTTGATCGGCGTGTGGACGCGCAATGTGCTGTGGTCGATCATAGGTGGTGCGGTGACGTTTTATGCAGGGACGTGGGTCACTGCTGTCCTCTGAGGATCGCCGAGATTTCAGCGAGGGCGAGGGTTTTGTCGTCCGCGTCGTTTTCGCGATATTCCAGCCGCGTGACATCGGGTAATTTCGCAAAGTCCTCTTCGATCCGGTTTGGTCCCCACGTTTGCCTGATGCTTTCAAATCCCGGCAGCTGGCGCAGGATACGCGATGTGACCCGCGCGCAGTTTGCCTGCGCCACCGGCCCCGAAACCAGGGCGAGGTTGAGGGCCTGTTCGGCCACTTCCGGTGTGACATCCACGGATTGCCCGACGACATAATAGGTCTCGCGGGCATGGAAGCTGACGTAGAAATTTTCCAGCCGTGGCGTGACACCGAAAAGCACGTCATTACGCTCTGGCATCACCTCTTGCTCGAACGATCCGGCGGGGTCGAAAAGGACGCGCTGGCTGGCGTTGATCAGCAAGGCGCTGTGCGCCCCGTTTCCGGACTGCACATTTTTCATCGTGTAAAGGGTGAGGTATTTGCGGCCGGGTTTGCGGTGTATCGCGCGCGCGACCACGTCTTCAGGCGCCCAGACCTCTTGTGCGGTGCAGGCGGATACTGCCAGTGGCAGACCGACTAAAAAAGTGCGCCGGTTCACGTTTGCCTAGACCGCGATCAGTGCGAGGAAGATCAGGAAAACGATGATTGCGATCGTCGCTTTCGTTGTGATGCTCATGAAACCGTCAAAGGTCTTTTCCTGCACCGAGGTGTCCATTTCACCGTGTTTATGCTCAGCCATCTTTCGGCTCCTTCGTGATCTGATTTGTCTCTCGCATAGACGATAAATTTCGTGGTGTCACGCGGTCAGGTGGTCACATCTTCATCGTCATCCAAAGCTTTGGCCAGTTGAAAGCCGATCCGGTTGGGTTCGGGCTGATCAATGTGTTTGGGACTTGCCACCAGGGTCACGTTCAACTGGCTGACGTGCTGAATCAGTTGCGTGCGCGCACCGCTTTCGTTCATCCCGTAGTAGGTCACGATATCGGGGTCATAGTAACCCAAACCTTCGATCTTGATCACGCCGGTCATGCCGCCCGCAAGGCCCAGCCCGACCTCGTGATTGTTATCAAGCTGTTTTTCGAAGTTCTGGATATACATGATGATCCGCTCATAGGCCCATTGCGCGGGGCTTTTCTTGGCCACGGACTCTGACAGTGCCTTGGGCATTGTATGTCCGGCGGCCTTGGTCTGCGGATTGGTGTGAATTTCGCGGCATTTGGGCAGGATGTCGTTTTCCAGCAGTTCGGCTGAGGTATCAATCTGCATCGTTGTCTTGGTCATAGAGGCACCGCGGTTGTTTCCTTGATCTCTTCCATAACGAAACTTGCCGAAATGTCCGAGACAGAAATACGTGAGGTCAGCCTTTTGTAGAAGGCGTCATAGGCGGGCACATCCGCCACGCGGACCCGCAGGACATAATCAAGGTCGCCTGTCATGCGGTAGGCGCCGACGATTTCGGGGAAGCTTTGCAAGGTCGCCTGAAACTGTTTGAGCCAGTTTGCATCATGGGCGTTGGTCTTGATCAGGACCATCACGGTCAGTGGCACGCCGACGCTGGCAGGATCGACAAGGGCGACGCGGCCTTTGATGACGCCCGACTGTTCCATCGCCTTGATCCGCCGCCAGCAGGCGTTGCGTGACAGGTTCACGGCCGCGCTGATGTCATCGACCGAGAGGGTTGCATCAGTTTGCACGATGCGGAGGATTGCGCGGTCTGTAGCGTCTAATTCATGCTTCATATGTGGGATATTATCCCAATGAATTTCGTAAAGACAATTATATTTGGGACCAAGCGCCCGGGCACCTTGGTTAGTTTGGCCCAAAGCCAACAAGGGAACGCCACTATGTCTGACGCATCACACACCACGCCACGCAGAAATCCGATTGCCATCCTCTTCCTTGATCATCCAGCGAAGGTGGATGAGACCTATTTCCAGCACATGCGTTTTGCGTTGGGTTTTGCGTTTTGGCTGGGTGCTGCCGCTCTTGCCGCACTGGTGCATGCGTTCCTGCCGGCGCTGTGTGAAACCACCGCAAGCCGTATCCTGAAGCGCCTGAACGCGCGGATCGAGAGCCGTCACTAAGTTGCCTGAAAGACCCAGGCCCCATCGTCGCGTAAGGACCGGGTCGCTTGCCCTGACTGATGCAGATGGTTGAGGTGGGCGACCGCTTCGACCAGTGCCAGCCCGTATTCGCCGCCGCCGATGTTGCGCTTGAACAGCGGCATGAAGCATTCGCCAGCGCTGCGCGGCGTCTCCAGATGTGCCAAAAGCCGTTTGAGTGCGCCGTGATGATTGTCGATCAATTGTGTCAGTCGTGTTGGCAGACCGGTGAATGGCAGTTTGTGACCACCAAGAACCAGTTGATCGGGTGCGGCGCAGGTCTGGAACTTCTCGCATGCGTGCAGCCAGTCGGTGACGGGGTCCGCGTCGGGCTCTGTCGGGTAGACCCCCAGATTGGGGCTGATGGATGGCAACAGTTGATCACCACCGATGACAAGGTTGTCGTCCCGGCTCCAGAATGTTGCGTGTTCGGGGGCGTGGCCGTTGCCCATGCGGATGTCCCATATGCGTCCGCCCATCGTTATCGTGCCACCTTCCACCAGTCGCGTGTATCCCAGTGGCAGGGGTGCCACGCAGTCTGCGAAGTTGAAGGGCCGTTCGGTTCTGCGTTTCTCAAGCGCCGCGGGGTCCATCCCTGCGCGGGTGTAGAAGGTGATCGCCTCGGCGTTTGGCACGTCCTGCACATCCAGTGTCAGCATGCGTGCCATCAGCCAGCCGGTGCGCGGCATATGAAGCGTTGCGCCATGTTCCATGAACCACGCGGCAAGGCCGACATGGTCGGGGTGGTGATGGGTCACGACGACCCGAGAGACGGGTTTACCTGCCAGCGGTCCGTCCAGCAGGGTGCGCCAGATCGCACGCCCCCGGTTTGAGGCAAAGCCGGTGTCGATGACCGTCCAGCTGTCACCATCGTCCAGCGCGTAGATGTTGACGTGGTCCAGCGCCATCGGCAGCGGCAACCGCATCCACAACACGCCGGGGGCGACTGTAATCGCCTTGCCCTCAGCCGGGGCGTCCGGGTGGGGGTAACGGATGCCGCTTTGGTCGTCGGGCATCAGGCGGCGAGGTCGTCTGCGGAAATGGCCATCAGGTCGTCTGCCCCTTCACGTGCGTGGGCCAAAAGGCCCGCATGTTCAGGCAACATACGCTTGATATAGAAGGTTGCAAGGCGCGCGCGCGCGGCGTCGCCTTTGACGGCGCTGGCCAGATGCGCGTGTCCGCCCAAGACGCGGGCAAAGGCCCGCAGGTAGGGGACAGCACCGGCGAAACGGTGATTGAGGTCGTCTTGCGCCACCAGCCATTCGGTTGTTTCGCGCAGGGATTCGGCTGATTGCCAGACGGCTTCGGCCAGTTCGGGGTGCGTGGCTTTCGCGGCCTCGGCCCCTTGTTCGATCTCTTCGAGGATACGGAATGCGGCTTCGCCCCCGTCCATCAGTTTGCGCGCCACAAGGTCCATGGCCTGAATGCCGTTAGTGCCTTCATAAATGGTCGTCACGCGCACATCGCGGGCGTATTGGGCAGCACCTGTTTCCTCGATAAAGCCCATACCGCCCTGCACCTGGATCCCTGTGGCTGAGACTTCGCAGCCAACGTCCGTGCAAAATGCCTTGCCGATCGGCGTCAGAAAGGCGGCGCGGGCCGCCCAGCCTTCATCGCCGGTTGCAAGCGCCATGTCGATTGCCACGGCGTTCATCAACGTGATTGCGCGGGCGGCATAGGTGTCGGCCCGCATCATGGTCAGCATGCGGCGCACATCGGCGTGTTCGATGATCGTGCCAGCGCCGGGGGCCTTGCCCTGCTTGCGGTCTTGCGCATAGGCGAGTGCGTGTTGAAGCGCTGCTTCGGCAACGCCGACGCCTTGGACAGCGACGCCAAGCCGCGCGTTGTTCATCATCGTGAACATCGCGGCCATCCCGCCGTGTTCTTTCCCGATCAGCCAGCCCCTTGCGCCGGAATATTCCATCACCGCGGTGGGTGATCCGTGCAGGCCCATCTTGTGCTCAAGACTGACGACCCGCAGATCGTTCTTGTCGCCGGGGTTGCCATCGGCATCGGGGATCAGCTTTGGGACCATGAACAGGCTGATGCCCTTGGTGCCGGGCACGCCATCGGGCAGGCGAGCAAGGACGAGGTGGCAGACGTTTTGCGTGAAATCATTGTCAGCCCAGCTGATATAGATTTTTTGACCGGTGATCGCATAGGTGCCGTCGCCATTCGGTTCCGCCTTGGTGCGTAACGCGCCCACGTCGGACCCGGCCTGCGGTTCGGTCAGGTTCATTGTCCCGCTCCATTCGCCGGAAATCAGCTTGGGAATATAGAGATCCTTGATCGCATCAGAGGCGTGGTGTTCCAGCGCTTCGATCTGGCCCTGGGTCATCAACGGGCTGAGTTGCAGGGCCAGACAGGCGCTGGCCATCATATCATTGAGCGCCGTTGTCAGGGTCATCGGCAGCCCCAGACCACCGACCTCCTGGCTGGCGGACATGCCGATCCAGCCACCTTCGGCAATGGCGGCATAGCCTTCGGCGAAACCGGGTGATGTGCGCACGATCCCGTTGTCCAGATGGGCCGGGTGCAGATCGCCTGCACGGTTCAGGGGTGCGAGCACTTCTTCGCACATCTTGGCACCTTCGGTCAGGATCGCCTGGGTCATGTCAGGTGTTGCGTCGGCAAAGTGATCGGTCGCTGCGACCTCATCAAAGCCGACGACGTGATCCATCAAGAAGCGAAAATCGCTGACAGGTGCGCGATAAGGCATTGTACTATCTCCGAATTGTGCAGCCGCTTGGCAAAAGTGGGCATGAGGGCTATGCATCCCGATATCAGGCCAACCTATCGCACCGTGGCCCCCCATCAACCAAAACGCCACGTCATGAAAAATGAACAATTGCTTACGCTGATGCCGGATGTTGCCGGATTGGAAAAGGCGGCTGCGATTCTGAAGGCGGGGGGGGTGGGCTCATTTCCGACCGAAACGGTGTATGGATTGGGCGCGGACGCACGCAATGACCAGGCGGTTGCCAGGATCTATGAGGCCAAGGGGCGGCCGAGTTTCAATCCGTTGATCGTGCATGTGCCGGATATCACGGCGGCCGAGCAGCACTGTGACTTCAACGATACCGCACGCCAGTTGGCGCAGGCGTTCTGGCCGGGCGCGTTGACGTTGGTATTGCCGCTGAAGGCAGATGCCGGGATATCAAAGCTGGTCACGGCGGGGTTGCAGACTTTGGCTGTGCGCGTGCCGGACCATCGCGTTGCGGCTGGCGTGTTAAAGGCATTCGGAGGACCCGTCGCCGCCCCTTCAGCAAATCCGTCCGGCAGGGTCAGCCCGACGACGGCGGCGCATGTCATTGCCGGGTTGGGCGACCGGATTGATGCGGTTGTGGATGGTGGCGATTGCGCGGTTGGTGTCGAGTCGACCATTGTCAGTTGCGCAGGCGCGCCTGCCTTGCTGCGCGCAGGCGGTATCCCGGCAGAGGCGTTGGAGGCCTGTTTGGGGCGGGCATTGACCGTGCCAAATGACCCGGTCACGCCAACAGCACCCGGCCAGCTGGCATCACATTATGCGCCGCAGGGTAAGGTGCGTTTGAACGCACATTACGCCGAAAAAGGCGAGGTGCTGCTGGGGTTCGGTCCGGTTCAGGCTGATCTGAATTTGTCGGTTGCGGGCGATTTGACCGAAGCGGCGGCGCGCCTGTTTGCCTGCCTGCACGAACTGGATTCGATGGGTGCGAAACGGATTGCTGTGTCGCCTATCCCTGATCATGGGTTGGGCCGGGCCATCAATGATCGTCTCAAACGTGCCGCAGCACCACGCTAGCCCTATCCGGCGTCCTGTCGTTCGATATATCCGCGCAATTCCTCTGCTTCGCGCCGTGCTTCACGCAGCCCGTCCATCGCGGCACGCAATTCCGCCTCGGTCTGGCTGAGCTGGTTGGTGATTTCGGCCTCGCGCTGTTGCAGATAGGTGATCGCCTGATCGCGGGTTTCTTCGGCCTCGTGCAAGGCCTGCGCCATCTTGTCCAATTCACCGATTTCGGCCTTGGTCACGCGGGTGAACCGGTTGACCAGCCAGCTTGCGAACCAGCCCAGCATGAAAGCCACAAACAGGATCACAGCTGTCGCGATAATAAATTCAGTTCTGTTCATAGGGCCGGTCTATTCACTTTCTGTCGCGGTGTCATCTGCGTCTTGGGCAGTTTCTTCGCTGGTGGGTTCTGCGGCCAACTCGTCCAATACAGACGTTTCCCCCGCCGTTGATTCAGGCACGATCAGGCTGAATTCGATCCGGCGGTTGGCTTCGCGCCCTTCCTCGGTGTCGTTGTCGGCGATCGGGTTTTCTTCGCCAAAGCCGATTGATTCGAACGTTGAGACCGGCACCCGCCGTGCGCGCAGTGCGGTCAAAACCGCGTCGGCGCGGTCTTGTGACAGTTGCTGGTTCATCACTTCCCGGCCCTGACTGTCGGTAAAGCCGGACACGCGGATTGGCAGATCGCCGCATTTTTTCAGGATATCGGCGATATCGTCCACCACAGGCTGCGTATTCGCCGTCAGATCCGCCGAGCCCGGGTCGAATGTGATCTTGCGCCCGTCGGTCGCCGCGGTGATCTGGGCGATGCATTCTTCCGGTGTGGGGATGCCGGCGATGGGATCAAGCTCTTCGACGTAGGTGACGTCGATCTCGAAATCTGCCGTTTGCCCCAATTTTTCGATCAGTAGCCGTGATATCACGCCACTGGCGTCCTGATTTCCCGTGTTTCCCCGGATGAGCAGCGTATCGGCATCCACGATGACTGCGCCGTTGGACAGTTCCGATAGCGCCTCGATTCCGGCAAGCACGCGGACCAGCCAGCTGGACGGCAAGCCCTCGGCCACGCGTGTGCCCATGGTGATATCACGCTGCGAGAAGCGGGCGCTGGCAAAGTTTTCCACCACCGTGTTCGTGACGTCATCCGGCACGCGGCCACGCAGTTGCACCGCACCTTCGGGACTGAGTGTCGCTGTGAATTGCGGGATCTCCGTCCCTGACGTGTCGGGTGTTTCCGGCAGTTCTGCGGTCAGTGCGAATGCGTCGGGCAGCGAGTTTTCCAGCCGTCCGACGATGTTGTCGAAAGTGGCCTGTCCGGTGCCTTCCGGCGCAATCAGTGTCACGTCCGTATCGGCGACCGTGATGGTTCCGCCGCCCAGGTTCTTGATCGCCGTGATGGATTGCGCAACGGCTTCGCCCCATGTGCGCGACGGAGCGCCAAGTGCCAGAATACAGTTGGCCCGTTCCTGAAAACCTGCGTCGGATGCCGCTGTCAGGATTTGGTCTAGCGCCTCTTGGGTGTCGACTGTGCAGGCGTCAAAGCGCGCGCCATCCGCGTCAATGATAAAGCGCGTCGTGAAAGGTGAGATGACCGGCCGCGGGGCGCTGATCTCAACCGCAAGCCGCACGCCATCGGGCGTGTTGCGTGCCAGGGCGGTTTCAAGTCGCCGTTTTTCTTCGGGGCTGTCAGAGATTGCGTTCACGATCACCCGGTCGGCATTGACCGAGATTTTCGATTTATTCAGCAGGTCCAAGGCGCGCAGGGAATAGTTGAGCGCGGCGCGCCAGGTCTCTGGTGTCGGATAGTCGGCCACTTCAAGCAGGTCGGTTACGGGCTTTCCATCGGCGATGGTCGTGATCCGTGCGGCCAGTGCTTCGCGGTCGGTCGTGGCGGGGATCAGGCCGATCAGGGACACGCCTGAATCGTTGCGCAAGATCTCGATTGCGAATTCTGGCGGTGTGATCACCTCCGAATCGGTGACGGAGAGGTTGTCGATGACCCTGCTGGCATCGACCATGCCGCCCGCCGCCGAAATCGCCGCCATGCCCACCGCAGCGCCGGCCCTGGCCAAGGTCTCAAACGAGCGCAAGAAGGATGAGCTCGTAAAGCTGCTCGGTGCCGAAAAGCCGTCTCGGGGGCTTGTCACCATGCACCACTCCAATCTCATCGCATTCGTTCTGCCCGAGCTGTCTGAGATCGTCAAAACAG
>CBDTVH010000046.1:0-10086 GCA_965363665.1 uncultured Yoonia sp.
TTCAGCGCCTCCTCCGAGGTTGCATAGCTGACCCGGAAAGTTGGGCTGAGGCCGAAGGCTGCACCAAAGACCACTGCGACGCCTGTTTCTTCCAAAAGGGCTGTGGCAAAGGTCTCGTCAGTGTCGATCAGCGTGCCTGCCGCAGAGGTCTTGCCGATGCAAGCCGCGATGGAGGGGTAGACGTAGAACGCGCCTTCAGGCTGCGGACAGACGATGCCGGGGGCCTTGTTCAGCATGGAAACGACCAGATCGCGCCGACGTTCGAACGTGACGTTGTTGGGGGCCAGAAAATCCTGCGTGCCATTGAGCGCCTCAACTGCCGCATATTGGCTGACCGAACAGGGGTTCGATGTGGATTGCGACTGCACCTTGCGCATCGCCTTGATCAGCATCTCAGGTCCGGCGGCATAGCCGATCCGCCAGCCAGTCATTGCATAGGCCTTGGATACTCCGTTTACGGTTAGCGTGCGGTCATAAAGCTGTGGTTCGACCTGTGCGGGTGTGCAAAACTTGAAATTGCCGTAGGCCAGGTGTTCATACATGTCGTCGGTCATGATCCAGACGTGCGGGTGGCGCAGCAACACGTCGGTCAGGTCCTTGAGTTCGGACCAGCTATAGCCCGCGCCGGTGGGGTTTGAAGGCGAGTTGAACAGAAACCACTTGGTCTTCGGTGTGATCGCGGCCTCTAATTGGGCTGCGGTGATCTTGAAATTCGCTTCAAGCGTGGCTTCGACCGTCACTGGGGTGCCGCCAGCCAACAGCACCATATCGGGGTAGCTGACCCAATAGGGGGCGGGGATGATGACCTCATCCCCTGCATTCAGGGTCGCCATGAAGGCGTTATAAAGCACCTGCTTGCCGCCAGTGCCCACTGTCACCTGAGCGGGTTCATAGGACAGGTCATTATCACGTTTGAATTTGTCACAGATCGCCTGTTTCAGCTCGGGGATGCCGTCAACGGCGGTGTATTTGGTCTTGCCCGCGGCAATTGCCGCGACGGCGGCGTCCTTGATGTTTTGTGGTGTGTCGAAATCAGGCTCGCCCGCGCCCAGACCAATCACATCGCGGCCTGCTGCCTTGAGTTCGGCGGCCTTGGTTGTAACGGCGATGGTCGGGGACGGTTTGACGCGGTCGAGTGTCGCAGAGAGAAAGGTCATCTGGTGATCCAATGGTAAAGAGGCGTTGTCTGTGACATAGGATGCATGGACCTTGGATGGCAAGCGAATGAAGGGCAGCAGAATGACGGATGGACAAGAATGGTTCGGCGCGGATACGGCAACTTTCGGGGATCGTCTGGCAGGTGCGCGCGAAGCATCCGGTCTTGATCAGGCTGGTCTGGCGGCAAAACTTGGCGTCAAGGCGACTGTCATACAGGCATGGGAAAACGACCTGAAAGAACCCAGGGCAAACCGGCTTCAGATGGTTGCGGGTGTGTTGAGTGTATCAATGAGCTGGCTTTTGACCGGTGAGGGCGACGGCCCGGACGCCCCTGACGACGGCAACCCATTGACCAGTGATCTGGTTGACCTGTTGGCGGAAATGCGCGCCCTGCGTGGTCAGATCGCACAATCAGGAGAAAAACTGGGGCGGCTGGAAAAGCGGCTGCGGTCGGCGTTGAAAGACTGATATGGCGGAAACACGGGACACGATGATCAAACGGCTGCGGATGCGGTCGATGCGACGCGGCATCAAGGAAATGGACTTGATTTTGCAAGCATTTGCGGATGCCAATCTTGCTGGATTTTCGGACGAAAAGCTGGTGCTTTACGATCAGCTGTTGTCCGAGAATGACCATGACATTTACGGCTGGATCGGTGGGCAATTTCCGACGCCGGAACAGTATCTGGACATTGTGACAAAGATTTCGCGCGGCGCAGAAGGTGTATCACGACCTGATTGATTGAAGTTAAATACAGCGTTTAACTTATTATTGTTTGTTTCGTTTTATCCCAAGGCCCGGAGAGAAAACGGAGCAGCGGAACATGAGCATACATTCGGAACTTGATCAGCCTGACACGCCAGAAACGTCGCCTGCGCGCAGTGCGGCTTTCATGGATAGCTACCTTGACGCGCTTAATCTGGTCGAACGGCTTCACCGGTTGCTTCTTGATGTCATCAAGGATGAATTTGAACGGGTTGGCCTGCTGGAAATCAATGCCGTGCAAGCCCTGCTGCTATTCAACGTCGGCGACAATGAAGTGACTGCGGGTGAACTGAAATCGCGTGGGTATTATCAAGGCTCAAACGTATCCTACAACCTCAAGAAACTGGTTGAGTCGGGCTATATGCACCACGAACGCAGCGAAATTGACCGCAGGTCAGTGCGCGTGCGCCTGACCGAAAAAGGGCGCGGCGTGCATATTCTGGTCACCAGACTGTTCCGGACCCACTCTGAAGGGTTGATGGATCGCGGCGTGCTGGACCAGGAAGGCGTTGAGGATATCACCATCGCCTTGCGGCGGGTTGAAAGATACTGGACCGAGCAGATCCGCTATATCTACTAGGTCGCACCAAACTGAGACAAATTGGCCTTACCGTGTCTATGCCGTAGAAATATCTGCGCGACGGTTGTAATGCCTGAGGTGTTGTTAACGAGGGTAACGGTTCAAATGGGCTGGTGTGCTGGAACACCGGCCCATTTTTTGTAGTGGATGGCGATGCCTGCGGCATTCAACGCGCGTCCAGTTCACCCATCACAAGGCTCGCCAGTTCGCGCAACAGCTTGCGTTCCATCGCGGCGGCGTAGTCTTCAAAACCCAAGGCAACCTCGACAAATGACCCCGGTCCCCGGATCACGTAAGTCGTGTAATATGAGGAAAGCTCTTTGATGTCGGCAAAGCGTTTGTCATCGCCGCGCAGATTGCCTGACCCGATCACCAGACCATTTACAATCACACCGGTTGGTGTGCGGTCGTCGCCTATGTCCTGCGGGCGTGGTCCGGTATTCGTTTGCCCGTCGCCGGACAGATCAAGCGTGCGTTTCCAGCATTCGGGATGCTGATCGAGGAACCCAAAACCGGCCAGCATCGCGGATCCGATCGCTGTGGTGGGCGCTGCAACGCCGCGCGGATGTCTACGCAGAGTGGTGGTAATCTGCGCCAGATCAGCGGGGGTTACTATTTGCGTCCACGGAACGATGATCCGCTGGTTCAGTGGCCCGCTCCATTCATAGACCAGCACCTGCACAGGGGCGTCGGGCTGCGCAAAAAGAACCTGCTGCACATCATCACTGTTGAGCGCGGTCGCCAAACCGTCCAGTTGCAAACGGTACTCGACCGCATCGACGGAACCGGACACATCAAGCCCAAGCGCTAGGGCCTGACGGCAGGCCGCGTGGGCCAGACCCGGCAACAAGAGCAGCGCGATAGCAAAGCGTATCATCCGTCCGACCCGCGCCCATTCCAGAGCTGACCGACGGCCAGCGCGGACAGTTCCCGCAGCAATTTGCGTTCCATCGCAGCGGCATAGTCATCGTAATTCTCGGCGACCTCGACAAATGCGACAGGGCCACGGATGACGTTTTCCTGGTAGTAGATTTCAAGATCCGCCAGCGCATCACGGCTGACCTGATCGCCGAAAAAGTTGCCCGAGCCGACCACCAGACCGTTTACTGTCACACCGCTGGGCGTCTGCGCATCCGGGATGCTTTCGGGCAGGGGGCCGGTATTGGTTTCACCGTCGCCCGAAAGATCGAGTGTGCGTATCCAACACTCAGGGTGTTGCTCAAGATAGCTGAAGCCCGCAATCATCGCTGAGCCGACGGCGGTTGTTGGTGCAGGCACGCCACGGGTGTGGGCCCGCAGACGCGCCGTGATTGTCGCGAGGTCTGCGGGCGAGTGGATCGTGGTCCAGGGTACGATGATTGTCTGGTTCACCGGTCCGCTCCACTCAAACACATGGATACGCACCGGGGCGTCGGGCTGCAAAAGCAGGATGTCGACAACGACTGGCGCATTCAAGGCAGCGATGACGCCCTCTAATTGCAACGCATATTCGGCGTCGTCGACAGAGCTGGAGACATCCAATCCCAATGACAGCGCCTGCCTGCATGCCGCCTGTGCGATACCGGGCAATAGCAGCATGAACAGACAAACCCGTATCATCCCTCAGCCCCCTCTGACATGTTCACGCGCCCGATGATCTGGGCCGAAAGTTCGCGCACCAGTTTGCGGCGCATGGCGTCCTCGAAATCTGAAAACCCGACTGCGACCTCGACAAAGGCGTTCGGTCCGCGGATCACTTCGGTTTCGTAGTAGGTTTGTACCGCGTTGTCGGACCCCGCGATAGCCAGACCATTCACGGTCACGCCTTCAAAGGGAAAGGCGGCATAGGCATTTGCGGGGGCAAAGCCATCATTGTTGGCACCATCCCCGGCCATATCTATTGTCTGGAAAAGGCAGGCGGGGGCGCGTTGCAATTTGATCGAAGCATAGCCCAAAGCATAACCCATGGCGGTCGGCATATCGTCGATACTGCGTTCGCTGGAACCCAACGCACTTGCGGCGTAGCGCAGGTCAGCGGCTGTCGTGATCAGCGTCCAGTCCAGAAGATCGGTCTGGTTGCGCTGCCCGCTCCATTCAAAAATCTGGATGGCGACCGGATCGGGGCTGGCAAAGAAGGCGGCTTCCACCTCTGGTGCCAGCAGGGCCGCTGCCAATCCGATCCGCTGCAGACGGTCCTCGTTGGCATCTACTGATGAAGAGACATCAAGCGCCAGAACAAGCGCCAGGCGACAGCCCTCGGCCGGGGCTGCTGCCAGAGATAAACAGCAAAGAAGCCCCGCCTTTACCAATGCCCGGTATTTTCCATGCTGGCCCAAGGTTCGGCTGGCGGTAGGTTATCACCTTCCTGTAGCAACTCGACCGAGATGTTATCGGGTGAGCGCACGAACGCCATATGTCCATCACGTGGCGGGCGGTTGATCGTCACGCCGTTGTCCATCAGATGCTGGCACGTGTCATAGATATCGGGCACGCGATAGGCGAGATGGCCGAAATGGCGGCTGTCGTCGGGCAAGGCATCGTCACCATCCCAGTTATATGTCAGCTCGATCGGGCATTCCTCTTGACCGGGAGGTGCCATGAACACCAGCGTGAACCGCCCCCCTTCATTGTCAATGCGGCGCGTTTCTTTCAGGCCAAGCAGTTCGTAAAAGGCTTTTGATTTCTCCAGGTCTTTGACCCGGACCATCGTGTGCAGGTATTTCAGGGACATCATCTTCTCCGTTTGCGCAATCCATATACAGACCCTAGTCCAAGGGGCAGGACAGTAAATGGCCCATAGGCGCTTAAATGAGCCAATTGCACTCTTTGGGGATGGCATGTTGGCGTATTTTCCGACCGATTGCGTGATCGCTGTCAATTCATTGCCGACGCCGGTTTGCCGGGATTGTGTGCGCGATGACGTGGTCAAAGCGATGGAAAGTGTCGTAATCCACGTCCATTTGGTGTAACCTTCAGGTGTTCGGATGGCGCTGGTGCCGTGGTTGAGGTCTGGTGGCGCTTGTCGGGCTAAAGACCGATTTGGTCACCTGTCTGCTTGGCGTCTGGATTGTCCGGGCGCTTTCGGCACCTCTCTTTTTCCGGCTGTCAACGGATGTTGACGGCATCTGTGAACGCTATCCGGGTCTGATCGGCATTGGGCTTGTGCGCATGTTGATCCCCCACGTCAGGCCCCTTTTGATAGCGACCTGTCGGGAACGATACAGACGCTGGCGGCGTTATGTTTTTGTTGGTGAGTGTAGAAGGGATCGGACTCATGATAGATATCGCAATGCGTACCCTATTTTATCCGCTGCTCGTGTGGCAGGGCGCCACGGTCAGGCGCAAAGCGCTGCGATTGCCGGATGCGGTCGGTGCCCGGTCGGGCGTGCGCGGGAACGGGCCTGACCTGTCACTTTTGATCCTTGGCGATAGCTCGGCTGCCGGGGTTGGAACCTCGCATCAGGAAGAGGCCCTGCTGGGGCAGATGCGCAAGCGTTTGTCACAGACAAACCGGGTGTCGTGGAAAGTCATGGCCCGAACAGGCGCTACGACCGCCGAGATGCTTGAAAGGTTGAAAAGAGAACCTGCGCAACACTTTGACGTGGTCTCTGTTTCGCTGGGCTGTAACGACATCACCACCTTGGTTGCGCCGCAGGAATGGTGCGCGCAATATGGTGCCTTGCTGGACTTGCTTGAGCAAAAATTCGGTGCGCGTCTGATCTGTGTCTCGGGTATTCCCGAAATGAAGTATTTCCCGCTGCTGCCGCAACCGCTGCGCTGGGTTCTGGGCAAACAGGCCGAGCGGTTTGACAGGTTGCTGCAACGCTTGGTCGAAGAGCGCGCGGCCTGCCGGTTTGTGCGCATGGATTTCAAACCGGACGTGTCATTGATGAGCGCGGACGGCTATCACCCCGGGCCAAAGATTTATGCGCAATGGGGTGGCAAAGTTTACCGCGCTATCCGGCGTGATCTGCGGCGCCTGAATGATTGGGACCGGAGTGATGGATCAGGCAACGCCGCCTAGAAATCTGGAGATTTAGGAACGCTATGACGAACGCACTTCCACGAAAATCAATGCGCAAGCAGTTTGATCGGCTTTGTGAGCGTTTTCCCCGCGGTATCGCAGCCCATGTGCCATGGAACGTCAGTGGCCCGCGCGGTGATCTGAACCTTGAACGCGATGGATCCCAGCACTGCCGGTATCAATCGCTATATGATGATCTGCTAAATTGAGCGGGCCTCTCCTCATTATGGGCGCCAGTTCGGGCATCGGGCGGCTGGCGGTGGACGAGGCCTTGTCCCGTCATTTGCCGGTCCGCGCCTTTGCGCGCAGCGCAGATACGTTGCCGCACGCAGAGGGGCTTGAGCCCGTTGCCGCGGATGCGCTGGATCTTGATGCTGTCCGCGATGCAGTTGATGGCGCACGTGCGGTCATTTACACGCTCGGTATCAAAGAAAGCCTGTCGATGCTGTGGCAGGAGGTGACGCTTTTTTCCCAAACCACGCAGATTTTGCTGGATGCGATGGCGCAGACGGGGGTGACCCGTTTGGTCGTCGTGACAGGTATCGGCGCGGGCCGCAGCCGGACCGCCCTGAGTACCTTGGAACGCGCAGCCCAGAGTGTCATTCTTGGAAAACCCTACGCTGACAAGGACCGTCAGGAAGATCTGATCATGCAATCCCAGACGGATTGGACGATTGTGCGGCCCGTCATCCTGACCAATGGTCAACTGTCAAAGAAATACAAGGTTCTGCGCGGCATGGATGAATGGCGTAATGGTCTGATCTCTCGCCGCGATGTCGCCCACTACCTTGTGGACGCCGCCACGCAGGATCTGGATATCAAAAAAGACGTGGTTCTGGCGCGATAGTGATCGTCGATGCAAACTTGCTTTCGTCAGGGAACTGTCCGCCCCGGCATCCGTTTAATCTATGATGCGAGACAGTCGGAGGTATCAAAGATGGCACAGCAATATGACACAGGGGTCGCTGGTCAAGATATGAACCACGCCCACCAATCGGGCAAAACCGGCAACTACTGGCGTTTTTTCGCGATGATCGGGACATCTACGGTCGTGATGTATGGCCTGATGTATTTGAACACCTACGCGCTTGATCACGTTTTCTTTTCGCAGACACGCATGTGGATGGCGCTTTATATGGGCGGGATGATGGCGATTATCATGCTGGCGTTCATGCTGGGCATGTATTCGGACGCCAAGACCAATATTGCGATCTTTGCTGGCGCCGCGATCGCCTTTGCCGCAGGTGTTTATCTGGTGCGGTCGCAGAATACCGTGGGTGACGTTGCATGGATGAAGGCAATGATCCCGCACCACTCAATCGCGGTTCTGACAAGTGAGCGGGCCAATATCTCGGACCCGAGGGTGCGGGAACTTGCGGATGCGATTATCGAAGCGCAACGCAGCGAAATTGAAGAAATGAAACGCTATATCGCTGATATTGAAGCCAACGGTGATGCGCCCGCCGGCACACCGCGCGTTGAGGTTTCAAGCCAGTAAATCACACAGCATGATTTCATGCCGGTTTAGCAAGTGGTGCCGCACCGTGTCGGGGCCGATTGGTTCAACCGCACTTGCGGGGGCGTGGTGTTGCATAGCCTGAAGGCAAGGCTGCCATCGGCTTTGATGCCCCCAATAACGACTATGCTGATCTTCTGAAGGAAGGTATTGTTGATCCATGCAAAACCGTCCGCGTGGCGCTTGAATAGCCTGTGCCCGTTGATGGCGGATTGCTGCTGACCGAGGCAAGATCGTCATGACGACTATGCAGGCAAATCAGGATGAGGCCATCGCCTTTCTCAAGGCGCACGCATCAAGCGGGCCGTCTGTCGTTGATAAAGTCATTCAAACGCATGCAGCCCTTGTTTTTCTGCATGATACCGAAGCCCTGAAAATCAAGCGGGCGGTAAAGTACGACTACCTTGATTTCTCAACGCTTGCGCAGCGTCGTCAGATGCTTGAACGAGAGGTCGAACTGAACAGTGATGCGGCACCCGGGCTTTATCATGATGTCGTTCCGCTGACACGCGGTGCGGATGGGGCATTGGCGCTTGATGGGGCAGGGGACATCATTGAATGGGTTCTGCGCATGACACGGTTTCCCGCCGAGGCAGAACTGTCCGCATTGGCAGAGCGTGGTTTGATCGACCACCAGTTGTCCGACGACCTTGGACGTTCCATTGCCGAATATCATCGCAAGGCACCGACGCGGCCTGAGGATAGCGGCGTCCTGATCCGCGAGATCATCGAAGAACTGGGTCGCGAGATGGGCGGTATGCATGCCCAACTTGGTGCCGCCCTCGTGCGCGATTTTCTGAACGCATCGGAGCAAGCGTTGGTACGCGTTGATGCTCTCTTGCGGGAACGCTCGCATGCGGGCTGGGTGCGGCGGTGTCACGGAGACCTGCATCTGCGCAATATCGTGATGTGGCATGATGTGCCCACACCCTTTGATGCGCTGGAATTTGATGAACGCCTTGGTACCTGCGATGTGCTTTATGATCTGGCGTTCCTGTTGATGGACCTGTCACATCAGAAATTGGACGCAGCGGCCAATCTTGTGCTGAACGCCTATCTTTTCCATAGCAAGACGGATGATCACTATGCCGGGCTAGCCGCCCTTCCGCTTTATCTGGCGGTCCGTGCGGGCATCCGCGCCATGGTTGATGTGCAGACCGCGGCCGTGAACGACGACCCCTCTGAATTGATCGCAGAAGCCAGAACGTTTCTGGAGCAGGCGCTACGCTTCCTCAAACCAAGCGCGCCACAGTTGGTAGCAATCGGCGGGCTGTCAGGCAGTGGCAAAACGACTGTCGCCCGACAGATTGCGCCGCTGATTGGCGCGTTTCCCGGTGCCGTACATTTGCGCACCGATCTGGAGCGGAAAGCCTACTTCGATGTGCCGCCTTACAAAAAACTTCCCGCAGCGGCCTATCGGCCCGAAGTCAGTGACGCGATTTACCAGATCATGCGCGCCAAAGCGCGGTTGGCCTTGGCGGCAGGGCAGGCGGTGATCCTTGATGCGGTGCATGCCACGGCTCAGGAACGTCAGCTGGCCGAAGAGATTGCGAAAGATGCAGGGTGCGCGTTCACGGGTATATGGCTGGATGCCGACACCGCCCTGCGCGTCGCCCGCGTGGGTGATCGGGGGCAGGATGCCTCGGATGCGGATGCGCAGGTCGCGCGGCAGCAGGACGCACTTCAGATCGGGGACATCGGCTGGCACCGGTGCGACGCAGGCCAAACGCTGTCAGACCTGGTATCACAGATTACCGCAACCCTACCGCAGCGCGATGCCGAGCGGCCATAGGATCGGGATCATTACCAGCAGGATGCCCAAGGACAAAAGCGTCACCGGAACGCCTGCGCGCAGGAAGTCATGCAATCTGTACTGCCCTGGCCCATAAACCAGCAACAAGGCAGGCTCGAACGGGGCGATGAACGACAACGACGCTGAGAGTGTGACCATGACGGCAAAGGGCCGCGGATCGGCGCCCATTTGATGCGCGACTTCAATCGCGACTGGCAGCAAGGTCAGCGCAGCAGCGGCGTTAGACATCGGCTGCGTCAGCAGGATTGTC
>CBDTVH010000047.1:0-10078 GCA_965363665.1 uncultured Yoonia sp.
GCCAAATCCCCCAAAACCGCCGAAGCCGCCGAAGCCGCCAAAACCACCGAAACCGCCAAAACCACCTTCGGGTCCGCCGCCGTTACCATTCACCATGATCAAAATCCCATTTTAGAAAATCAGTCTTACAAGTCTATTCCGGCACGCCAGCTTCACGCAATGTTTCCGCAAATTCACGTCCTACAACAAAGTTAGCACTGGGTGAGTTCTTAAGCCAAGCTTTGACACTCAAATTCGGTTGCAGGCGCAGCAGTTCCTGGGTGGTGGCACGGGCCGCTGCTTCATCGCCCAGCCGCATTTGGGCCACTGCTTTTACCCGCAACGTCGACGTATGCGTCCGGTTCAGGCGTAACGACGCCTTGGCCAGAATAATGGCGCGCTCGTAATCCTCTGCCGCTATGTTGGCTGACGCCGCCAGCGACAAAAAGAAGAACCGGTGCGGATCGAGTGGGGCCAGATGAAGCGCCCGTTCGGTATCTCGCTTGGCGCTGTCGCCCTTGCCCTGGAAAGCAAACAGCGTACCACGCAGCAACCTGCCGCTTGCATCGTTCGGATTGGCATCAAGGGCGGCATCGTATCTGTCTTCCGCTTCGTCCAGCTGATGCAGCAAATTGGTCAGCACAAAGCCCTCACTGGTCAGGGCCAGTGCATTTTCAGGGTCAATGTCCAAGGCTTTCGTGGAACAGCCAAGCGCCAGTTGCGCCTCTTTCTGAGGATCATCCGACCAACCCTGCTGCACACGCAGGACATGCCATCTGGCCATCCAGGACAATGCGGCCGGTTGATTGGGGCTGCGTTCGATCAAGGTGCGCAGCATCTCGCCCGCCATCTGAAAATCAAGCGGGGCCAAACGGTGCATCAGCCCGACAGCGCCCATCAACAAGGAATAGTTGCGCAGCGATGATATCGGCCTTGACCGGGCGCGCTCTACTTCATTGACGGCGATGGCCTTGCGGACCTTGGCGACGATCTCTTCGACAGCCTCCAGACCGTTCAGCATGGCGGCCAGTTCAAGTTCGACACGTTCGGCCCACAGAACCTTGCTGGTGGCGACCTCTGACAGCTCAAGCATGACGCCGACCTTCGTATCGTGGCTCAGGATTGATCCAGACAACACGAAGTCAGCGCCCAGCACGTCACCGATTTTACCAAGGCTTGCAGTTTGCGCGCGAAAAACTGTGGTTGAAAGACGTGAAATCACATTTATGTCGGCGGACCGTGACATGGTCGCGATCAGCTCATCGGCGACGATCTCGCCAATCACCGTGGCGTCTTCGGACGTGACACGCGCCCGCAAGGGGACGACCGCGATGGTCGGCAGCAGGTCTTCGGCGGCAATATCGGCCAACAGCCGTGTGCCGCCAAAGCTGCGGCGGACGCGAAAGGCGCGCACGGCTTGCCGGGTGTTGGGCAAGGTCTGGTCGCTGAGATCCTCAAAGTCGAAATCCAGCTCGCCATAGCATTGATCGCGGATTTCGACTGACGCGACAACACCGGCCAACGGCGACAGCGCGGACAAGCCAGCGACACGCAGGGCCGCGGTGTCGGCCAGATCAATGTTCCCTGTCGGCATCAGATCAACACCAATCCGATAGCTGCTTCCTTCGGGTGATGCACTGAAGCCCAGCGCGAAACGCACCGCCGCCGCCACGTTGGGAAAAGAAAGGATCGCCAACTGCCCGCTGACCTGAACAAGGCGGCCATTGCCCTTGCCCATCGCCTCTTGCTCCAACGCGATGACATCAGACCGGACTTGGGCACCAACCGCATGAATGCACACCCATGCCGGTCGCAAGGCCAACACGGTGTCTTTATCGGGGGTCACTGCGTCAATCTGCGGATCGGCAACCGGTTGTGTCGGGCTGAGCATATAACCGACTTTCGGGCGGGTTTTCAAAATGCGACGGTCCGTGTCATGCAAGGCGCGCCTGATGTCTGCAATACACTGCGTCAGGCTATCATCCGTGACGCTGACATCTTGCCAAACTTCTGAAATCAAATGATCTTTCGTGACGACTTGACCAAGGTTATCAACCAGTATTGATAAAATCTGTGCTGATTGCGGGCGCAAGCGGACACGATTTCCAGCCGAATCCATTAGGCAATCAAGGCCTTTATCATAAGTGAAAAGGCCCAGATGGACCTTGGTTTCACGTGTCACCGATATCTCCCCAAGACGCACGTCAGGTCGCAACTGAAGGCGAAGTACTTTATTTCCAACAACAATTTACCGCGGATCGCCCAACGTGCAAGCCAAATGGTTCACACCGTCCAAGAACGATAGCCGGGGCCGCTTTTATGAATTTTCAGAAAATTTCAGGATAACCTTCAGGACTTTCAGGCCCCAACAAAGTTAACGTAAGGTCATTGCTTCGTTGAGTGGGTGATGATCAAGACTAAAACCTCTTCCCGTTGAAGTCGTCCATAGCTCGCAGATGCGGTAGCAAAGATGAAAAGAGAGACCGCTGGAATAATTGGTGATGTGTTCAAAAGTGGTGGTCGAAACACATAATTGGCGCTGTCCCGCATCAGGTTCGTCGCAAGCATGCCTGTAGGAGGGGTTGGTGAGTGGCCCCAAGTGTCGATTGATATGTGTTTTGCATTCTCTTTGGGTCTGAACGGTTCCGGTTCAGACCCATTCATCTGTATCGGACGCCGCCATTTGTAAATTGCGGCGCGTCTGGAAGGGTAACGAGTGAGACGCATTGATGGCCTTTTCGCGCGATCCATAAGTCCGGATTGCTGTCGAAAAGCAACAAGACGAATATTTTAGAAAGTCATTTCAGTACCAAACGGGCCCGGCACACTATGTGTCGGGTCCATTTCATTTGAGTGGACGCATTTTGGGCAGCGGCACCAAGGCACCGTTATCCGGCCTGCTCGGCCATCTGCTGTGCGCGCTGACGATGCATCACAGCCCGTTTCGTGGTCAGTGACGCAATGATCGTCCCGACCGTCACCAAACCAATCAGGATCGTCGAAAGCGCGTTGATTTCCGGGCTGACGCCCAAGCGGATCGAACTGAATACCTTGATGGGCAATGTGGTCGCGGACGGCCCTGCAACGAATGACGCAATCACCAGATCATCCAGTGACAATGTCAGCGCCAACAGCCAGCCGGAAATCACGGCAGGTGCAATAATCGGCAGCGTGACAAGGCGGAACGCCTCGAACGGGGTGCAGCCCAGATCAAGTGCCGCCTCTTCCACGGATCGGTCAAAACTGACCAGACGCGAACTGACAACGACAGAAACATAACACATCGAAAACGTCGCATGGGCCAGGATGATGGTGAACAACCCCCGGTCCAGCCCGATAGAGATGAAGAGAAGCAATAGTGAAAGACCTGTAATCACCTCGGGCATGACCAATGGCGCATAGATCATCCCCGAAAACAGCGTGCGCCCGAAAAACCGGCCACCGCGCACCAGCACGTAGGCTGCCATCGTGCCAAGGATCGTGGCAATGATGGATGAAAAGAAGCCAACCTTGAACGTCACCCAAGCGGCATCCAGGAAGGCTTCGTTCTGCAACAGCTCGCCGTACCATTTCGTCGAAAATCCACCCCAGACGGTGACCAGACGGCTTTCATTGAAGCTGTAGATGATCACGATGATCATCGGGATATAAAGAAACGCAAACCCCAGCGTCAGCGAGGTCGCGTTGAACCATGTCAGCCGCCTCATGTCTCGGCCTCCATCATCTTTTGCTCGTTGCGCTGGTACAGCACAATCGGGATGATCAGGATCAGCAGCAGGATGACAGCCACGGCACCGGCAACAGGCCAGTCGCGGTTGGAGAAGAATTCTTCATACAGCACCTTGCCGATCATCAACGTCTCGGACCCGCCCAGCAGGGATGGGATCACGAATTCGCCCAGCGCCGGGATGAAGACCAGAAAACAGCCCGCGATGATGCCTGCCTTGGACAGCGGGACGGTGATACGCCAGAATGCCTCGGTCCGCGAACACCCCAGGTCTTCCGCCGCTTCCAACAACGACCCATCCAGCTTG
Organism: uncultured Yoonia sp.; assembly: GCA_965363665.1. GTDB lineage: Bacteria > Pseudomonadota > Alphaproteobacteria > Rhodobacterales > Rhodobacteraceae > Yoonia. The sequence continues at coordinate 4,014 of CBDTVH010000047.1, forward strand.
GTCAGCGTGGCATAGATCGGCAGGATCATGAACGGACAGTAAGTGTAAACGATGCCGATATAGACGGCGATGTTGGTGTTCAGGATCGTCAGCGGTTCACCGATCAGGCCCAGCCACATCAGAAACTGGTTCAGCATCCCTTCCTGGCTCAGGATGCCGATCAGCGAATAAACCCGGATCAGAAAGCTGGTCCAGAACGGCAGGATCACCAGCAGCATCAGGGTGGGCTGCCATTCCTTTGGTGCGTTCGCCATGCCGTAGGCGATGGGGAAGCCGATAGCCAAACAAATAAAGGTCGAGATGAAGGCGATCTGCACGCTGGACAGGTAGCTTTTCCAATACAGGTCATCGGTCGCCAGAAACTTGAAATTCTCGAAATCAAGTTGCGACAGGAAATCGCGGAAACCCGCCCAGCCTTCGGACAGTTCCAGCGTCGGGGTATAAGGCGGGATCGACAGCGCGATGTCGGACAGCGATATCTTCAAGACAATCAAAAACGGCACCAGAAACAGCGCCAGCAGCCACAGATAAGGGACCGCAATCAAAGAGAAGCGACGCAGGTTCATCAGTTTTCCAACACGATGCCGGCAGTGTCGGTCCACGACAACCACACCTCATCGTCCCAGGTAAACGGCAGGCTGGCGCGACGGCGCGAATTGGCGGCCTGCGCCTTGATCACGATACCGTTGGGCAGTTGCACGTGATAGGTGGACAGGTTGCCAAGGTAGGCAATATCAAGGACCTTGCCTTGCACCACGTTGTTCCGGTCGGTTGGCCGTTCGGCAGCAATGGCCACCTTTTCGGGGCGGATCGCAAAACTGACCTTGCCGTCATCCATCTGCTTTGACGGCGTTCCGATGATGGGCGGCTGCCCTTCGGCCCAACTGATCGCCATCGTGTCGCCCTGCATCCGGCCATGACCCGCGATAATGTTCACGTCGCCAATGAAATCGGCCACATAGGTGCTGTTGGGGGCCTCATAGATACGTTCCGGCGTGTCCACCTGTTTCAGCTTACCATGATCCATGACAGCGACACGGGAGGCGACGGTCATCGCCTCTTCCTGATCGTGGGTGACGACCACAAAGGTCGTGCCGGTCTTTTCCTGAATATCCATCAGTTCAAACTGCGTGTCCTGCCGCAGCTTTTTGTCCAACGCCGACAGCGGCTCATCCAGCAACAAGAGTTTGGGCGCTTTCGCCAAGGCCCGGGCCAAAGCGACCCGCTGACGCTGGCCACCAGAGATTTGTTCCGGTTTGCGCTGACCGAACTTTTCAATCTGCACAAGGCGCAGCATTTCCTTCACCCGCGCATCAATCTGGTCTTTGGGCATTTTGGAACGCTTCAGACCGAACGCGATATTCTCATACACCGTCAAATGCGGGAACAGCGCGTAGGACTGGAACATCATGTTCACGCTGCGCTTGTTGGGCGGAATGGGCGAAATATCCTGCCCGTCCAGCATGATCGTGCCAGAGGTCACCTTTTCGAAACCCGCCAGCATCCGCATCATCGTCGTCTTGCCGCAACCCGATGGGCCAAGCAAAGCGAAGAACTCTTTTTCGAAGATATCAATGCTGAGGTCATCAATGGCCGTGAAGTCGCCAAAACGCTTGGTCACATTCCGGAATTGAATAAGGGGTTTTTCAGCAGGATCATTCCAAGGCGCAAAAGCGGAAACAGGCATAGGGAATGGGCCTCGGCTCTGGGTCTATCAAAAGGGTCCCGGCCCACCAACGCGGGCCGGAACTTTGGCTACATTAGGTGCCGGACTTCACACGTGTCCACATCCGCGTGACGAAACGCTGGGCGCGTGCGTCGTAGGGGGTGGTTGTGTAAAGTGTCTCAAGCGTGGCTTCGTCGGGGTAAATCGCCGGATCACCGACGACGTCTTCCAGCAGCAATGGGATCGAAGCCTCGTTCCCGTTGGCATAATAGACATAGTTCGATGCGGCGGCCATGTTCTCTGCATCCAGGATGAAATCCAGGAAGGCATGCGCGCCTTCGGGGTTCGGGGCATCCACGGGGATCGCCATCTGGTCAAACCACATCAACGCGCCCTCAACCGGGGCGTTATAGGCGATTTCCACACCGTTATCGGCCTCATAGGCGCGGTCGCGTGCCTGCAAGATGTCGCCGGACCAGCCAAATGCGACACAGATATCACCGTTGGCCAGGGCCGAGATGTATTCAGAGCTGTGGTACTTCTGCACATAGGGGCGGACAGCGGCCAGGACAGGTTCGGCTTTCGCCAGTGTCTCTTCGTCCTTCGCGTCGGGATCTTCACCGATGTACTGCAAGGCGGCGGGGATCAGTTCGGTTGGCGCATCAAGGAAATGCACACCACATTCCGCCAGCTTTTCCATGTTCGCAGGGTCAAAGATCAGATCAAGCGAATTGATCGGGGCGTCTTCACCCAAAATCTCTGTCACCTTGCCCACGTTCACGCCAATACCTGTGGTGCCCCACATGTAGTTGATCGAATAATCGCCACCCGGATCATAGGCTTCGGTCCGCGCCTGCACCACATCCCAAAGGTTGCCGATATTGCTAAGCTTTGACTTGTCGAGCGGCTGAAACGCACCCGCCGCGATCTGACGCTGCAGGAAGGTTCCAGACGGCACAACGACATCGTAACCGGACCCGCCCGCAAGCAGCTTGGTCTCCAGCACCTCGTTGCTGTCAAACACGTCGTAGATCAGATCATAACCGGTTTCTTCCTCGAACTTGGTCAGCAGTTCTTCGTCGATGTAATCGGACCAGTTGTAGACCCGCACCTCTTGTGCCCAACCCGCCTGGGCGGCAAGCACGACCGCCGCAATCGCAGTGCAAGATTTCGTATTAAGCATGTAAACCTCCGTTGGAATGTCCCGTAATTCCGATTAGCTTTGATGAAATCCTGTGCGTTTGCAATCCTTGCTATGAAAATTTGATAGGTTTTGGCATGATCAAAGCGATCGAAAAACGAAATCGCCTCCGGGGTAGGCACAAATATGAACCAGTTGGTGGCCAAAAAGCCGGAACATGAAACCATCTACCTGCGGGTGAAAGAGATGATTCTTTTTGGTGAGGTCGTGCCGGGCCAACCTGTCACCATTCACGGGCTCGCAGAGTCGATCGGCACCGGCGTCACCCCCGCACGCGAAGCGATCCGGCGCCTGACTGCCGAAGGGGCGCTTGTCACCCGAGAGAACCGGCGCATCGAAGTGCCGGCCATGACAGCGCACCGGCTGGAACAAATCGAGCTGGTGCGCCTGACAGTGGAACCATCCTTGGCAGAAGCCGCTGTAGATCAGTGCGAAAGTCAAGATATTAAGGAGTTGGAGCGGTTTGATGCCCTTGTCGACAAGGCCATCAAGGAGGGCGACATTCGTGGCTATCTTGAAGCGAATTACCGCTTTCACTTTCATCTTTACGGCCTTGCAAATGCGCATATCCTGCGCCGTATCGCCGAAACACTCTGGCTCAGGATCGGGCCGTCGCTGCGTGTGGTCTGCGGGCGCTACGGCACCGCGAACCTGACGGATCACCACCGCAGCGCGACCCAAGCCCTCAAAAACGGGGACGCGGAAGCGACACGTGATGCCATTGCCGAAGACATTCGGCAGGGCATGGATTTCGTCCGGCAAACCGCGACTGATCCAGCGTCATAGCAGCAATGCATGTGCTGCGATTGACTATCCCATAACTTTTGATCAAATTATTGAAATCAGCTTTGCAATCACCCCATTTCGCCCTCAGGAGGCACCGATGTCATCAGCGAAAAACCCCAACTGGCAGGACGATCTTTCCGATGAGTTCGTGACCTATGCCAAGGGCAACAAAATCGACGGGGTTGAATGCATCGTTCCTGATCTGGTCGGCACGTCACGCGGCAAGACGATGCCGACGATCAAGTTCGATCCAAACGCGGAAATGGCGCTGCCCATTTCCTTGTTCTACCAGACGATATCCGGCGAATACGTCGATATGGATATCGACAACCAGTGGCTTGAAAAAGACATCCTGCTCAGACCGGATATGACGACGGCCTGCGCGATCCCCTGGGCGGACGATGTGTCGTTGCAGGTGATCTGCGATATGTTCAACCGCGATGGATCGCCGCTGGGAATTGCCCCGCGAACCATTCTGCAAAGCGTGTTGAAAGCCTACGCCGACAAGGGATGGGTACCCGTCGTCGCGCCAGAGCTGGAATTCTACCTGACAACCCCCAATCTGGACCCCAACGACCCGATTGAAACGCCCGTCGGGCGGACCGGGCGCAAGGTGCCCAGCCGCCAAGTCTATTCGATGGTTGCCGTGGATGAATACGGGCCGGTCATCGACACGATCTACAGCTATGCCGAACAGCAAGGCCTGCCGATTGATACGTTGATCCAGGAAGGCGGCGCAGGCCAGATCGAGATCAACCTGATGCACGGCGACCCCCTGCATCTGGCCGATCAGGTGTTCTACTTCAAACGCACGATCCGGGAAGCGGCGCTAAAGAACAACGTCTTTGCCACCTTCATGGCCAAGCCCAAGCGTGATGAGCCGGGAAGTGCGATGCATGTGCATCAAAGCGTCATTGATATTGAAACCGGGCAGAATATCTTTTCCAATGCTGACGGCTCCGAGACGGATCTGTTCCACTGGTTCATCGGCGGATCGCAAAAGCACCTGCTGGAAATCGTGCCGCTGCTGGCCCCTTACGTGAATTCCTATCGCCGCATCACCGTGGACGGGCAAAGCGCGCCCGCCAATCTGGAATGGGCGACCGACAACAGGACAACCGGCCTGCGCGTCCCACATTCAAGCCCAGAGGCACGCCGCCTTGAAAACCGTGTCATCGGGATGGACTGCAACCCCTACATCGCCATCGCCGCATCATTGGCCTGTGGTTATCTTGGCATGATCAACAAGGTCGAACCGCGCGCCGAAGCCACACGAGAAGTATGGGAATCGGATATTTCGCTTCCTGCCAGCCTAAGTGAAGCGCTGGAATACTTTGAAGAAGCATCCGAGATTCGCACACTTCTGGGCGAAGAATTCTGCCGTCTCTATGAACAAATCAAGCTTGCCGAAAACGAAGAGTACCAGCGCGAAATCTCGCCTTGGGAACGCCGCCACCTTCTTTTGAACGTCTGATCCGAGGTCACACCCATGAACATTATCGCCAATCACCCGCCGACCGATGAATTGCAGGCGCTTGATGCCGCCCATCACTTGCATCCGTTTTCCCACAACGATGCGCTCGCCCAAGAGGGCGCGCGGATCATCAAATCCGCCAAGGGTGTCTGGCTCAAAGACAGCGAAGGCCATGAGATTATCGACGGCATGGCTGGCCTTTGGTGCGTCAACGTCGGCTATGGCCGCGAAGAACTGGTCGAGGCAGCCGCCCGCCAGATGCGCGAACTGCCGTTCTACAACACTTTCTTCAAGACCTCCCATGTGCCCGCCATCATGCTGGCCAAAAAGTTGGCCGAACTTGCCCCCGGCGATCTGAACCATGTGTTTTTCACCAGCGGCGGTTCTGACGCGAATGACGCCAATATCCGGATCGTGCGCACCTATTGGGCCGAAAAGGGGCAGCCCGAACGCGATGTGATCATCTCGCGCTGGAACGGCTATCACGGCTCCACGATTGGCGGGGCTTCGCTGGGCGGCATGAAGGGTATGCATGGACAGGGCGGCCTGCCCCTCCCCGGCATTGCCTTCATCGACCAGCCAAACTGGTGGGCCGAGGGCGGCGACATGACGCCCGAGGAATTCGGACTGGAACGTGCACGCCAGTTGGAAGAACGGATCAAGGAAATTGGCCCCGACAAGGTGGGCGCCTTTATAGCAGAGCCGATCCAGGGCGCCGGTGGCGTGATCATCCCCCCCGAAACCTACTGGCCCGAGATCTCACGGATTGTGAAGAAATATGGAATCCTGCTGATCGCGGATGAGGTGATCTGCGGCTTTGGGCGTACCGGCAACTGGTTTGGGTCACAGACCGTCGGCATTCAGCCTGATATCATGACCGTCGCCAAGGGGCTCAGCTCCGGCTATATCCCGATTGGCGGGTCCATCATCTCTGATGG
>CBDTVH010000048.1:0-9803 GCA_965363665.1 uncultured Yoonia sp.
TGGAAGTGTGAATGGGGGATTAAGGTTTTGGGTAGGGTGGGAGTCGCAGATGGCATAGATCAAAATCTAGGTCCGCTGTTCGTATGTTGTCATTTCGGTCGAAGGAGGCGGGGAGAACCCCGCCCTACGAAGTCTGTGGTTTCGCCTCGCTATTTTTTATTGACTTCCTTTGCAAACGCCGCGAACTCACCCCCACGTTCCGCCAATTTTTCCAACTTCGCAATTGAAGCTGCTTGCGCCTCAGCAATGCGGGCTTTCAATGATGGTTGCAGGGGCTCCTCATCAGCTGTCCCTGCTGTCATCAAGACTGGCTGTTCTGGCGGCAGACCGGCCTTCTTGATCCGAATACGTGCTTTGCGCATTTCTTCTTCGGCGTATGCCTGCCCTCTGCGGCACCCATTGGTATCGATGTCGCCATTCATCAGCTGATCAATGTAGAACTCTTTGAGAAGCGCCCATTTGTCGAGCAAGTAGTAGTCGATGAGCGCAAGCTTGAAATCAGCGGATTTCTGGACTGCTTGAAGCGAATTGATCACCCGATAGTAAATCGCAGAAGCTGTAATCGACTCGGTGCCAAAAAGTGCTTCATCTTTGATTGCTTGGCTTTGGCAGTAAAGAAAGACGTACGTGCCGGGGCCAACTTTATTTGCGGAGTACGACATATCCGAAGTCGCAGATGATGACGATTTTGCGGCTTCCGCAACGGCGCTGACCACACCGATATAGGCCTCAATTGCTTCTGGGCTCGTGGCCGGTGCTGGTACACCACCGCCCCCTGATCTTGCTGCGACGACTTCCAAGACGCTTTTGACCACGGCTGCAATATCATCAAGACTGAACTCAGATGTATACTCGACCCGGACGTAGTTATTCTCATCGCACGGATCGGCATCTGTGATCTTCATGTTCTTCAGTGTCGCGTCGACGTACGCGTTGAACTCGCCAATATATTTCCCGTGATCTTTTTTCAGCGAGTCCTGTAGGAGAACAATCGCATCTTTGGCAGCAACCTGTTCTCTGGCGGCTTTTGTGACGTTTGGTGAAAAACTCATGCGACTTCCAATCTTCAGAATAAAATTTTTTGATAATCTGAATACTTAGAAGTAAAGCTTACCTTACGTCAAGTGTCGGGTCTTGTGATGTTCAAGAGCGCTTCCCCCCATACCTGCTCTTCCCGCCACGCATGCCACCACGTCCGCCGGTGCTCCGTCCCGACGCTTTCTGCGCATCACCCACCGCCTTATCCACCGCCTGCTGCCGTGCCAGCGGGTCGTCCGCGATCGTCAGTTCGACCGTTTCCAGCCGCTTCACCTCGTCCCGCAGCCTCGCTGCCTCTTCGAACTCCAGGTTTTCGGCCGCTTTGCGCATGTCCATCCGCAGTCCATCGAGCACCGCTTGCAGGTTGGCCCCTGCCAGCGGTTTGTCGACCTTGGCTGTCACGCGGTTCATGTCAACATCGCCCTTGTAGAGGCCAGCCAGAATATCCTCGACGTTCTTTTTGACCGTCTGCGGCGTGATCTCGTGTTCTGCGTTATAGGCCAGTTGCTTGACCCGCCGCCGTTCAGTTTCGCGCATCGCGCGTTCCATCGAACCTGTGATGCGGTCGGCGTACATGATCACGCGGCCATCGGCGTTACGTGCTGCGCGGCCGATGGTTTGCACGAGAGATGTTTCGGAGCGCAGGAAGCCTTCCTTGTCCGCGTCCAGGATCGCAACCAATCCGCATTCGGGGATGTCGAGCCCCTCGCGCAACAGGTTGATCCCGATCAGCACGTCGAAAGCGCCAAGCCGCAGGTCGCGCAGGATCTCGATGCGCTCGATCGTGTCGATGTCGCTGTGCATATAGCGCACGCGGATGCCTTGTTCGTGCATGTATTCGGTCAAATCCTCGGCCATGCGTTTGGTCAGCGTCGTGACCAGCGTGCGATAGCCGTCAGCGGCGACTTTGCGGACCTCGTCCAGCAGGTCGTCGACTTGCATTTCGACTGGCCGAATTTCGATTTGTGGGTCGATCAGGCCGGTGGGGCGGATGATCTGTTCAGTGAACACACCGCCGGCCTGTTCCAGCTCCCACGCGGCGGGGGTGGCGGAGACGAAGACGGATTGCGGGCGCATGGCGTCCCATTCCTCGAACTTCAGCGGGCGGTTGTCCATGCAGGAGGGCAGGCGGAACCCGTGTTCGGCCAGTGTCATTTTGCGTCGGAAGTCACCTTTGTACATGCCACCGATTTGGGGGACGGAGACGTGGGATTCATCGGCGAAAACGATGGCGTTGTCGGGGATGAATTCGAACAGGGTGGGGGGTGGTTCGCCGGGTGCGCGCCCTGTGAGGTAGCGCGAGTAGTTTTCGATGCCGTTGCAGACGCCGGTGGCTTCCAGCATTTCCAGATCAAAGTTTGTGCGTTGTTCCAGCCGCTGGGCCTCCAGCAGTTTGCCTTCGCCGACCAGTTGGTCCAGCCGCATGCGCAGCTCTTTCTTGATGCCGATGATGGCCTGCTGCATCGTAGGTTTTGGCGTCACATAGTGGCTGTTGGCGTAGATGCGCACCTTGTCGAAGCTGTCGGTTTTTTCGCCGGTCAGCGGGTCGAATTCAGTGATATTCTCCAATTCTTCGCCGAAAAATGACAGTTTCCAAGCGCGGTCATCAAGGTGGGCCGGCCAGATTTCCAAGCTGTCGCCGCGCACCCGGAATGTGCCGCGCTGAAACGCTGCGTCGTTGCGCCGATATTGTTGCGCGATCAGGTCGGCTATGATCTGCCGCTGGTCGTAGTCGCGGCCGACGTGGATGTCCTGCGTCATCGCCCCGTAAGTTTCGACCGAACCGATACCGTAGATGCAAGACACGGAGGCGACGATAATCACGTCGTCCCGTTCCAAAAGCGCACGGGTGGCAGAGTGGCGCATCCGGTCGATCTGTTCGTTGATCTGGGATTCTTTTTCGATATAGGTGTCGGACCGCGCGACGTAGGCTTCGGGTTGGTAGTAGTCGTAGTAGCTGACGAAGTATTCGACGGCGTTGTCCGGGAAGAACCCTTTGAATTCGCCATAAAGCTGGGCGGCGAGCGTCTTGTTCGGCGCAAGGATGATGGCGGGACGCTGCGTTTCCTCGATCATCTTGGCCATGGTGAATGTTTTACCGGTGCCGGTCGCACCCAGCAGAACCTGATCGCGATCACCGTTGCGGATGCCTTCGGACAATTCCTTGATCGCGGTGGGCTGGTCGCCTGCCGGTTCAAATTCTGTTTTCAGCACGAATTGCTTGCCGCCTTCCAGCTTTTCGCGGGTTTTGACGTCAGGGGCAGGGTTGGCGAGGAATTGTACGTCCTCGCGTTTGTCGGTCTGGGCATAGGCCATGGAAACGGATCCTTTGTGTCAGACCTATAGTTGATGCGTTTTTGCAGTGGTTCAAGGGTGGCTGCTGACAGGGTATGTCAGTAGGGTCGTCATCATCTTGGTCCCTAGAGAGCCGCAACCAGACGCATCAGCACCTCAAGTCTTTGCCTGCCATGGTCAATGGCTTCGGCGCTGAGTTGTGGCTTCATCAGGCTTGGGATCATATTGCTGATGTGGAATTGCATGATCAGCTTTTGATCATACCCCAATTCTTCGGATATGATCTCGATCTGATGCTGAATTCTGCTTTCGAACGCATTGAGGTCCGTCTCGGACTTGGGGTCTGCGAACAGGTTGCGGCATTCAAAGAGCGGATGCACCCTGATCCCCTTGGGGTCGATCGCGCGCGCCCCTTGCGGTGTCATGATGATGTTGCCGTAGTGCAGATCGCCGTGAATGATCCGTTCGGCCCTGCGATCCTGAAAATGCTGATCGAGTAAGGCCAGGGCGTGATGTATCAGCTTTTCGTTTTCTGCGTTGCAATCGGGACCGACCTGGGCCCTTAGCCTTTGTTTCAAGAGCGGTACAAGCCTGCGGTAAGCGAAGGCCCAGCGAAAATGTGTGTCTGAGATTTTCTTGCTGATCTCGCAGGCGTGCCGCGTTGCTTGCTCGTATTCACCTGCATGATACGTCTCGGACAGTGGCGGCCCGCTGAGCCATTCAATCAGGATCGCCGCCCGCATATAGTCGCTTTTCAGGATGCGTGCGCCGATCCCGGGGGGCAGTTCGTTTGAGAACGCGACGGCCGCACGCTCGTTGGCGTACCCGATTTCGTTGTAAAGTTTGAACGCTGCCGGTCCGTCAGGGCTGTCGACCTTGTACACGGTCGCACGTTTTGATTTTCGCAGCAAAACCGCGTTGCTAAGACCCCAACGTTTCGTCAGGACGTCATAGGTGTTTTTCTGAGGCGGAATTCTAAGTTTCACGAAGCATCACTTATGTCGCTTGTCTAAGGCGTTGGTATGATCGCAGTGCCTCTGCGAAAGAAGGCGCAGGCTTAGTCATGACGGTGCCAAAGTCAATGTCTGTGCTACCGGGAACAGGTGCGGCGAGGCGGGTTTTCATGATTTCGTTACCCCCAGCCGTCTCTCGATAGTTTGAATTTCAACTTCCCGAAAGATCGTGCTAATTCTTCGCGCGTGATTGGTTTGGACAAAGTTTTTTGTATGCGTCCGTGTATTTGTGCGCTGTTGGTCGGTGTCGTGGGCAATACAGCGACGGCGGCAGATATCGCGTTTCAGTCACCATCTGGCAATATCCGCTGCGAAATGACGCGGGATGCGCCGCTGGCCGTCCGGTGTGATCTGGGTGTCGACCGGCAAACTTATACTGACAAGCCTGCATCTTGTGATGGTGACTGGGGCACATCGTTTGGTCTGGCGCAGGTCGGGTCGGGCCGATTGGTGTGCGCGACCGATGATAAAGCCGTGCCCGGGCCGCTGGCCGTGCTGCCCTATGGGCGCCGCGCGATTCTTGATGGCATCACCTGCCGTTCAGAACGCACTGGCGTGACCTGCACCAATATTGAAGGCGGTGGTTTTGAGGTGCGGCGTGCCGCGCAAAGGGTTTTTTGAGGCTGTCGTGCGCTCGCATCGAGTTGACGTGCCGATGATGAAGCATAGTGTCGGCGGCATCGCAATCTGAGGTAATCACATGTCACACCATATCGACCCCGCGAAACTGGACCGTCTTGCCGAAGTGGCCGTCCGCACTGGCGTAAATCTGCAACCGGGGCAGGATTTGGTGATAACGGCGCCGATGGCGGCACTTGATCTGGTGCGCCTGATTGCCGTCCATGCCTATAAGGCGGGCGCCGGTATCGTCACCCCGTTCTTCAATGATGACGCGATTACCTTGGCGCGATATGAACATGCGCCTGACGAAAGCTTTGATCGCGCGCCCAACTGGTTGTTCGAGGGGATGGCTGCCGCGTTCAAGGGTGGTGCCGCGCGAATGGCGATCACGGGCGATGATCCGATGCTGCTGGCCGAGCAGGACCCTGAAAAAGTCGCCCGGTTGAGCAAAGCCACGTCCATTGCGGCGAAACCTGCGATGAACCCGATCGTGGGGTTCGAGGTGAACTGGAATGTCGTGGCCTATCCCGGTGCTGCCTGGGCTGCAAAGGTGTACCCTGATCTGCCGGTGGAAGAGGCGCAGGGCAAGCTGATGGACGCGATCTATGCGGCGTCCCGTTTGGACGGCGATGATCCGGTGGCAAATTGGGCGGCACATACGGCGACGTTGAAAGAACGGGTCAACTGGTTGAATGCGCAGGATTTTGCAGCACTCCACTATACCGGCCCGGGTACGGATCTGCATCTGGGATTGGCCGACGGTCATATCTGGAAGGGTGGGGCGTCACCTGCGCTGAACGGTGTTGTCTGCCAGCCGAATATACCGACCGAGGAGGTCTTTACCTGCCCGCATGCCTACAAGGTTGAGGGCACGGTGGCGGCGACGAAACCATTGGCCCACCAAGGCAACGTGATCGAGGATATCGCGGTGCGGTTCGAGGCGGGCCGGATTGTCGAGGCGACGGCCAGCAAGGGCGAGGACGTTCTGAAAGCGTTGCTCAAGACTGACGATGGCGCCAGCCGGATCGGTGAGGTCGCGTTGGTGCCCCATTCCAGCCCGATCAGCCAGTCTGGGACGTTGTTCTACAATACGCTATTCGATGAAAACGCGTCGTGCCATATCGCCTTGGGGCAATGCTATGCCGACACGATTGAAGGTGGATCGGAATTGTCACCCGAAGAGCTGAAGCAAAAAGGTGGCAACCATAGCATTATCCATGTGGATTGGATGATGGGCTCTGACGCGGTTGATATCGACGGCATCACCAAGACCGGTGACCGTGTGCCTGTCATGCGGGGCGGTGAGTGGGCGTAACCCAAACGCTTGCACTGTGCGTGGGATTTGCACATATAGAAGCCAGCCAAGGGAGACGCAGCCATGCGCGCACGAATCTACAAGCCAGCCAGAACAGCCATGTCATCGGGCACGGCCAAGACGAAGCATTGGGTGCTTGAATATGTGGCCGAAACCGCGCGCGAGGTTGATCCGCTGATGGGGTGGACATCGTCTACGGACACCCAGGCGCAGGTAAAGCTGGAATTCGATACCAAGGAAGCCGCTTTGGAGTACGCGCGCGAGCACGGTATCGACGCCATCGTGCGTGAACCCAAACCGCGCAAGGCCAACATCCGGCCCGGCGGCTACGGCGAAAACTTTGCGACCAACCGCCGTGGTGCGTGGACGCACTAACGGGCCCTTTTGCTCTTGCCAAACGGCAGGCCCCCGCGCCATACCAGCGCCCGTGCGGTCCGATAGCTCAACTGGATAGAGCAGCTGACTTCTAATCAGCAGGTTGAGGGTTCGAGTCCTTCTCGGATCGCCATTTCATGATGTTTTGCGATTGTCGCGTGCCCGCATCGGGGCAAGTGACTGCGTTGGCTGAAATGCGCGCGCGGCAGGGTTCACGCGCCACCATGCTTGACTTGCTTGCTGCGCTCGTTTTAGTTGAGTGCGGAATACGCCCTGCAAGGAGGACGATGATGATTATTGGCAATTGTTTCCTCCCGGCGCGCATCCGTTTCGGAGCCGCCGACACCTGACCGCTTGTGGCCTTTTGGGCCTGACTGATCGGTCATTTTGTTCCACTTTCGGACACTTCACCATTTTTGCAGGGCGCGGTTCATATGACCGCGATTATTTCATGTCCCGTTTTACCGCCGATAGCGCGTTTGTCCGCGTTCTTTCTTTCACCCTTCGACTTTGGATGCGCAAACGCGGCCTTGTCGTTTTGCTTTTGACGCTTGTCCTGATGTCGACGGCATCTGATATTGCCATCCCTGTGATCACGGGTCGTCTGGTTGCGGCTGTCGCCGAGGGCAGCACACCTTGGTCTGCTTTTGCGACACTTCTGGGCTTGGGTGTCGCCTCAATCGGTGCGAAGATTCTGAGCTATTTTTGCATTATTGATCTGACGATCCCAACCATGCGCACCGCAGAGGCGGAGGCATTTGCACATATTCAGCGCCTGCCCGCCGATTGGCATGCCAATGCTTTTGCCGGGTCGACCGTCCGCAAGATCACACGTGGCGCGTGGGCGCTGGATGATTTGGGCGATGTGCTGTTGCTGGCGCTTTTGCCGTCTGTCTTGATCCTTACGGGTACGATTGGCACGCTGACCGCTTTCCGTTGGGACGTGGGCTTTATCGCTTTCGTTGGGGCGGTTCTGTTTCTGGGACTATCGCTTACGCTGCCCCTTTTTGGGGTCGCCCCCGCCGCGCGGCTTGCAAACGCGCAGGACAGCCGTGTTTCGGGCGCGCTGGCCGATGCGATTACATCGAATGCCGTCGTGCGGGCCCATGCAGGTGAAGCGCGCGAAGATGACAGGCTGGGGCGTGTTTTGGACAAATGGGCGCATCGGACACGGCGCACATGGCGGCGGGGGACGTGGTCTGGTCTTTCGCAGGATGTGTCAATCTGGGGACTTCGGGCTGCCGTGCTGGGTGGTGCGTTGCTTAGCTATACCCGTGGCTTGGCTGACGCGGGCGAGATTGCCTTTGTCGTTTCAGCGCTTGGTATGCTGGACGGCTATCTGCGCCAGATCGGCAATCACGTCCGGTCGCTTCAGAAGGCCGTCAATGATGCCGAAGAGCTGGTGGAATTGATGTCTGTCACAGCCGAGAAAGAGGTCGCCCGGACCCCGGCGCGTGCCCTGCCGGCGCGGGCTGCGGCCCTCGCGTTTGAGCATGTTGACTACGGATATGTCGGCGCACCAACACCACTATTTACGGATCTGCATGTTGCAATTCCCGCAGGCCAAAAGGTGGGGCTGGTTGGTCGTTCGGGGTCTGGCAAGACGACGTTTGTGAAACTGATCCAGCGCATTCACGAAGTGTCAGGTGGTGCGATTACGCTGAACGGCGTTGATATCGCGCGTGTGCCGCTGACCCAGTTGCGCCGCCAGATCGCCCTTGTCCCGCAGGAACCGGTCCTGTTTCACCGTTCGCTTGCTGAAAACATTGCCTATGCGCGCCCGGGTTCCAGAATGGAGGATGTCCGCGAGGCCGCCCGGCAGGCGGGGGCTGCGGCGTTCATCGAGCGGCTGCCGAAGGGTTTTGGCACAGAGGTTGGTGAACGTGGTGTCAAGCTGTCGGGTGGTGAACGCCAACGCGTCGCTATTGCGCGTGCGTTTCTGTCTGACGCCCCGGTTCTGGTGATGGACGAGGCAACATCGTCGCTTGATTCCGAGGCCGAGGAACTGGTCGCACAAGCCGCCGAACGGCTGATGGAAGGGCGCACGACTTTGGTGATCGCGCACCGGCTTGCCACGGTGGAACGCATGGACCGGATCCTGGTCTTTGACCAGGGGCGCATCGTGGAGGACGGCACGCCAGCAGCATTGATGGCACGCAAAGACGGTCTTTACCGCGCGCTTCGCCAACGGCAAACGCTGGTGGGTTGATAGCTTCACAGCACGAGTTGTCGATTTAAAAAATCGACGCGGCCAAAAGTGCCGTCGCGCCATGTCGTCTTTGCTGCTGGTCTGTCACCCGGTTTTGCCTTGGCATCCGAACGCCCGCCAAAAGATGCTTGCTCCGCAAGTCACACGAAACCTACACTCGGACGTATATTCACCTTTTGGGAGAAAGACATGTTTCAACGAAAGTGTATAATGTTTGCGGCCCTTGCGGCCATGATGTCCACGCCAATTCATGCGCAGGAAACAGCAGATGCGGTCGCCCCCGAGGCGGATACCGCACTGACAACGACCTTCCCCGGTTTGAGCGATGCAGCGCAGGCAGCATTGGCAGCGAAGCGTGCGGGCACGCCTGTTTTCGCGGATGAGTGGATGGTTGCGGCAGCCAATCCTTTGGCTGTGCAGGCTGGTTCCGACGTTTTACGCACCGGCGGCACGGCAGCTGATGCGATGGTCGCGGTACAAGCGGTTCTTGGATTGGTCGAGCCGCAGTCATCAGGGCTTGGTGGTGGTGCTTTTTTGGTTTGGTATGATGCCCAAAGCGGTGATTTGACAACACTTGACGGGCGCGAAACTGCGCCAATGGCGGTGACGCCAACGGTTTTTCAGGATGAGAGCGGCGAACCGCTTGGGTTCTTCGACGCTGTGGTTGGGGGGCTTTCGGTTGGCACACCGGGCACACCGCGCCTGATGGAAGACGCCCATCGCCGCTGGGGGCGCGCCAATTGGAGTGGTCTGTTTGATCCCGCTATTGGCCTGGCTGAAGAAGGGTTTGTTGTATCCGAGCGGATGGCGTCTTCAATTGCAGATGATGTCGAACGGTTGGGGCGGTTTGGTCCGACAGCGGATTATTTCGTGCCGGGCGGCGTGCCGCTTGCGGCGGGTACGACAATCACGAACGAGGATTATGCCGACGTGTTGC
>CBDTVH010000049.1:0-9793 GCA_965363665.1 uncultured Yoonia sp.
CCCGTTTCGAAGCTGAAAAAGCACAGATGGAAGCACGCAACCTTGAGACCAAGAAAGAAGCCGATGCAATGGCTGCAAAACTTGATGGTCAAAAGTTCATCGTGATCCGCTCTGCCTCTGACGCAGGTTCGCTTTATGGTTCTGTCACCACACGTGACGCCGCCGACGCTGCAACCGAAGCTGGCTTCTCCGTCGACAAAAAGCAGGTTGTGCTGCTTGGCGCGATCAAAGAGCTGGGCTTGCATGACGTATCCGTCAAACTGCACCCCGAAGTCGAAGCGACCATCACCTTGAACGTCGCACGTTCCGTGGAAGAAGCTGAACTGCAAGAAGCCGGCAAATCCATCGCTGAGCTGGCAGCAGAAGAAGAAGCCGCCGCTGAGTTTGAAATTCAGGAACTCTTCGACGATATCGGTGCCGCTGCGTCTGACGACGAGGAATTGGCAGAAACAGCCGGTGTCGCAGCAGACGACGCGCCCGCCGAAGAAACCAAAGAAGACTGATCTTCAGGCACATCTTCAAACAATTCAGGCCGCTCCTTTCGGGGCGGCCTTTTTCGTTCTGGCGCATCTTCATCAATTCTTAGGGTCGCAAAGCAATTATGTCGACGTAACTCAAGAAAGGGGATCCCATGAAAACGACCGTTATTGGCCTTGCGTTGGCCATCGCAAGCGCACAACCTATCCACGCCGATGAACTGCAACAGGCGATGCAATCATTTCTGACGACAAACGTCATGACATGGGCCTCTGACCCCGCACTGATTGCCGCGATTGAGGCGCAGAATGCTGAAACGCAAGGGTTTGATCAGGCCCGGATTGATGAGTTGGATCAGCTCTGGCGCGGCTTTTATGGCCTCGATGACGCAGAAATCATCGCCAACGTGGTTCAGACACCCACCGCAGATTTTCTGCGCGCACAGGTCGATCAATCAGCCGGTGCCATCACCGAGATTTTTGTCATGGACGCGCGCGGCCTGAATGTCGCGGCATCACTGCCGACGTCCGACTATTGGCAAGGCGATGAACCCAAGTTCCAGCAGACCTTCATGGTTGGCAAAACCGCCGTGCACTTTGGTGAAGTTGAATTGGACGCCTCAACGCAACAGGTACAGGGCCAGGCTTCGATGACCATCGTCAATCAGGAAACCGGTCAGGCGATTGGCGCATTGACCGTTGGTATTAATCTGAGCGCTTTGATGTAGGCGACGGCAGCGGACAAATCGTCCGGGACGCCCCCTTGCGCAAAAGCAAGGCAGTCAAGGGCCGCATCCCTGATTTTGCAATCATCGTCGGGGTCGAAGAAGCGTTCTATCAGTGCGGCAGGGCCTTTGTCCGGTCAAAACTTTAGGCCCATGAACAAAGCTGCGCGGGTGGATGGGCTGCCCACCTACGCAGAGGCATTGCATGCACAAATCGACTCTGACTCAGGTTTTGATGACAATGATGCGCGTCTGAATTTACAGACCAAAACAGGCTCTATGACGTATAAGGCCCCGGCAGCCCTATCACCGGAGCAAGCCGCAGAAGCAAAAAGGCGCCCCGTGCGGAACGCCTTTTGCCATTGCGATAGAAATAGGATCTATTCCTCTTCAAGCTTTTCAACGGCCTTTTGCAGGTCGTCTTTGCTGACTTCTTTTTCCTTCACGGCAGCCTGCTCAAAGATGTGGTCCACGACCTTGTCTTCAAACATCGGTGCCTGCAACTGCTGGCGGAACTGCGCGTTCTGCTGCACAAACTCAAAGAACTGGCGTTCCTGACCAGGGTACTGACGCGCCTGATTCATGATCGCTTGGGTCATTTCCTGATCGGTGACTTTCACATCGGCCTTCTGACCAATATCAGCCAGCAAAAGACCCAGCTTTACGCGACGCTCAGCAAGCTTTTTGTGCTCGTCTGTCGGCTCGATCTCCGGGTGATCATGGCCTTCGACCTCAGGGTTCTCTTCATGCCACAGCTGGTGAGCAATCTGGTTCGCCTCAGCTTCGACCAAGGACGCAGGCAGATCAAACTTCACCTTCTTGTCCAACGCATCCAGCAAGCCACGCTTTGCAACGGCACGTGATGCACCTGTGTATTCAGCTTCCAAACGCTCAGTGATCTGCGCCTTCAAGGCATCCAGATCTTCGGCACCGAACTTCTTGGCCAGCTCATCATCCATCTTTGGCTTCTTGGGGGCTTTCACTTCCTTGATAGTGCAAGTGAAGACCGCTTTTTTACCAGCCAGATTCTCAGCCTGATAATCCTCTGGGAAGGAGACTTCGACGTCTTTTTCATCGCCCGCCTTGACCTTCAGCAGGCCATCTTCAAACCCGGGAATGAAAGAGTTGGAGCCCAGCACAAGCGGATAATCCTCAGCAGCGCCACCTTCAAAAGGCTCACCGTCCACCTTGCCGACAAAATCAAGAATGACCTGATCGCCGTCCTTGGCTTGGGTTTTCTTGGCTTCATACGTCACCGCCTGCGGGCTTTCGGCCAGGTTATCAAGGGCTTCCTTAACGGACGCCTCATCAGCTTTCACAACCAGACGCTCCAGCTTGATCTTGCTGAAATCGACTTCTTCGATCTCAGGCAGCTTTTCGTAAGACACGGAAACCTCGACGTCGTCGCCTTCTTTCCAGTCTTCGTTGGTCATCTTCATCTCAGGCTGCGCCGAAGGGCGGTCACCGGTTTCTTCCAGATGCGAAGACAGCGCGCCGTCGATGGCTTCCTGCATGCTTTCGCCCATCAGACGCTGACCGAATTGCTTGCGCAACAGCGCCATCGGCACCTTGCCCTTGCGAAAGCCCTTCATCTCGACCGAGGGCTGCGCCTCTTTCAGCTTTTCTTCAACCTTCGCATCCAGTTCAGCCGCCGTGACGGTGATGGCATATTCACGCTTGAGGCCTTCGTTCAGGGTCTCGGTGACCTTCATGTGCTGTCCTTCTTTCATCAACTTGGTGCGGGTGAAGGGACTTGAACCCCCACGCCTTGCGGCGCCAGAACCTAAATCTGGTGCGTCTACCAATTCCGCCACACCCGCATGATCAAAAAGGGGCAGGTTTTGGGCCTGCCCCCGGTTGCGCGCTGTCTAGCAAAGGAAAGCGAGGGATGCGAGAGGAAAAATCGCCTATATTCCCAAGGACCGAAAGACTTTCGGCAATTCCTCAGGCAAGTCCTCGGCGATCAGGCCGGGGCCGAAGGACAGCGCGCATTCGGTATGCAGCCAGGCACCCGATTCCGCTGCCTGCATTGGCGCAAAACCGCGTGCCAGCAGTCCGGTGATAAAGCCCGCCAGCACGTCGCCCGACCCGGCCGTCGCCAACCACGGCGCGCTACGCTCATAAACGGACGCATTGATACTGCACCGCCCCGACGGATCGGCAATCACCGTATCAGGGCCTTTGAAAAGCACGACGCACCCTGCCCGCTTTGCCGCCTCACGCGTGGCATCGACCTTTGAGTATGCAGGGCCTGTCGTCGCAGGTGCAGCCAGCTTTTCCGCCAGATCAGGAAACAGACGCCCAAACTCACCGCCATGCGGCGTCAAAACACACTTATCATGCAACAAGGTGAAAAGAGGCGCATCGCCCCCGATGAGCGTCAACGCATCCGCATCCAACACAAGCGCCCGCCCGCTCTTCAAGCCTGCCTCGATAAGGGCATGGCTTTCATCGCTCACCCCCATCCCCGGCCCCATGCAAAGCGCATTGATGCGGTCATCAGACAAAACGCCGTCCAGTCCATCCACACCCTTGATCGCGCGGAGCATGATCGCATTCAACTGCGCGGCATTTTCGATCAAGGCGGCTGGCGGGCAGCCGAGGGTCACGGCCCCTGCGCCAACGCGCAAAGCACCACGGGCAGCAAGGCGCGCAGCACCGCCTTTGCCGACGCCGCCAGAAAGGATGAGGGCGTGGCCGTGGGAGTATTTGTGACCTTGCCTCTTAAATGCGCAGCCGATGCTTGATGTCACCCTCACCTTTTCGACCAATGGTGTCACTCTTGAGGCTGGCGGGCGGAGACCAATATCAACTAACTTGACCTTATTACAGCAAAGAGGGCCATCGGACTGCATCTGTCCGACCTTCATTGCGTGAAATGTGACCGTCAGATCGGCAACGGCACAAGCTGCACGAGACCCACCCTCTATCGGGAAATCCTCTTCGATCAGTACCCGCCCGCTATCGGCGCAAATCCCGGACGGCACGTCAACCGCAACTACAGGCGGCCAATGCGGCAAACGGTCGTCCAAATCTTGCCGACTTCCTGCGTCCACGCAGTCGCAGATATCACGTAACACAAAGTGCAGGTCTTTCAGCGGACGCGTAAGACCCGTACCAAACAACGCATCAACGACAACATGCCTTTGCGCAAACTCCGGCGGGCTGTCGTTACTGAGTTTGAAGACCTCCCCCATCTCCCCCCACCGCTCATAATTCACCCGCGCATCAGGCGGCAGCTTCCCAGCATCCCCATACAGAAACACCTCAACGTCCCACCCCGCCTCTTTCAGCAACCGCGCAACAACAAACCCATCCCCGCCATTATTCCCCGGCCCACACAGAACCACCGCACGGTGCGCTCCGTCTTCATTTTGGCCTGAAAACTCCGGGGGTGAGGCGCCCTGCGCCGAGGGGGCAGCGCCCCCAGCGACGCCCGCCCGGTGCGCGAACTCCGGCCATTCCTCAAAAATCGCCTCCACCACGCCACGCCCCGCGCGCTCCATCAATTCCAGACCAGTCACCTCACCTGAAGCAATTTCAGCCTGTTCAATCGCCCGCATTTGGGCAGCCGTCAGCAGTTCGGTCATGGTTTCAGCATCCAAAGTTTCCAATCCGCCCGCCAAACAACCAAGTTGCACAAAAATTGAGCAACACATAGTCTTTCGCCTGACCAGCTTGTCATCAGGTTCCGCTACGAATTGTCCCTATGCAAGAGAAATGGTCTGACCACTGACGAAACACCAAAGGGGGAGTCGCGGGCCGATGAAAAAGATCGAAGCGATCATCAAGCCATTCAAACTCGACGAAGTGAAGGAAGCCTTGCAAGAGGTCGGCGTGCAGGGCCTGTCTGTCGTCGAAGTCAAAGGTTTCGGCCGCCAAAAGGGTCATACCGAACTTTACCGCGGCGCCGAATATGTCGTTGATTTCCTCCCCAAGGTGAAAATCGAAGTGGTCCTTGCCGAGGATCAGGTCGACGGCGCCATTGAGGCGATCATCGGGGCCGCCAAGACGGACAAAATCGGCGACGGCAAGATCTTCGTCTCACCCGTCGAACAAGCCATCCGCATTCGTACCGGTGAAACCGGCGACGACGCACTATAATCCAAAACTTACGCTAAAAAGGGACATCATAGATGGACAACAAAGCTGTTCTGAAACTGATCAAGGACGAGGAGGCCGACTACGTCGACATCCGCTTCACTGATCCACGCGGCAAACTGCAACACGTCACTGTCGTGGCCGATCTGGTCGACGAAGATTTCATGGAAGAAGGCTTCATGTTTGACGGGTCTTCAATCGCTGGTTGGAAATCCATCGACCAGTCCGACATGAAACTGATGCCACAGGCCGAAAGCGCCTATGTTGATCCGTTCTATGCCGAAAAGACCGTGTGCATTAACTGTAACATCGTTGAGCCCGACACGATGGAACCCTACAGCCGCGACCCACGTGGGACAGCGGTCAAGGCCGAGGAATACCTCAAGTCGACAGGCATCGGTGATGTCTCCTACTGGGGCCCAGAGGCTGAATTCTTCGTCTTCGACGACGTGCGCTTCAGCGTTTCCATGAACAAGGTGTCCTACGAAGTCGACGCGATCGACGGCGCATGGAACACCGACACCGAATACGAGATGGGCAACACCGGACATCGCCCCGGCGTCAAAGGCGGCTATTTCCCCGTCAACCCTATCGACGACGCGCAGGAAATGCGCTCTGAAATGCTGTCCACCATGAAGCGCATGGGTATGAAGGTCGACAAGCACCACCACGAAGTGGCGTCTTGTCAGCACGAGCTGGGCCTGATCTTTGGCTCGCTGACACATCAGGCGGATGAGCTGCAAAAGTACAAATATGTGATCCACAACGTCGCCCAGGCCTACGGTAAGTCCGCAACATTCATGCCAAAGCCCATCGCAGGCGACAACGGCACCGGCATGCACGTGAACATGTCGATCTGGAAAGACGGCAAGCCGCTTTTCGCAGGCGACAAATACGCCGATCTGTCACAGGAAGCGCTGTATTTCATCGGCGGTATCCTCAAGCACGCCAAGGCGCTGAACGCCATAACCAACCCATCCACTAACAGCTACAAGCGCCTGATCCCGGGCTTTGAAGCACCTGTTCTGCGCGCCTATTCTGCACGCAACCGGTCGGGTTGTGTCCGTATCCCATGGGCCGAAAGCCCCAAGGCGAAACGTGTCGAGGCCCGCTTCCCCGATCCGGCAGCCAACCCATACCTGTGCTTTGCCGCGCTGCTGATGGCTGGCCTTGACGGCATCAAGAACAAGATCGATCCGGGCGCATCTTCGGACAAAGACCTTTACGATCTGCCACCAGAAGAGCTGGCGGCAATCCCAACGGTTTGTGGTTCCTTGCGCGAAGCGCTGGAGGCACTGGAAGCAGACCACGACTTCCTGTTGGCCGGTGACGTCTTCACCAAAGACCAACTGGAAGGCTACATGGAGCTGAAGTGGGAAGAGGTTTACGCCTACGAACACACACCGCACCCGATTGAATACAAGCTGTACTACAGCTGCTGATTTCCAATCTTACCGAAAGCCCCGCCCGAAAGATCCGGCGGGGCTTTTTTTCTGCCAGAGGCCTTACTCCCGCCGTTTGATGGTGTGATCCTTTCGTTGAGATGAAAGCACGCATTATGGGACAAGTTCGTCATGGCGGCGCCGCGCATCGCAGCCCGGCACATGTTTTCATAGCAAATGATCAGAGCAATGCTGCTGACATCCAACACAAGACGGGCAACCGACATGCTGTGTAACTTTTTGCTTCGCCTTAAGGTGGAAGACACGACCAATCCGGGCCCGGTTCCCGCCTGGCAAGGCAAAGCGAACAAACCGTGCGATGAAGCCGACACTGACGTTTTCTTAGTCTGGGTTTTCCGCAGCATAGATAATTGATTGATAGGAATGACCGATATGGCGCTCCATGATGTTGGCAGCGGCGTCAACGCGACCATCAAACAGGGTTTCGACGATTTCGGTATGCTGCTGCCACACAGGAACGATCGCGCCCGGATCGCGCAGCACTTCCGCCATGGAACGTCTGATGTGATGCCAGTTGTTGCGCATTGATGTTTCAATGACCTGGTTGCGGCTCCACCCATAAATCATCTCGTGAAACATCATGTCTGCGCGGACCAAGTCACCAAGCTTGTTCCGGTCAAGCGCCCTCTCTCCGGCGTGTAGAACCTTGTCTGCAAGCTTTCGATCAGCACTGGTCAGGTATTTCCCGGCAAGCTTGACCGCAAAGGGTTCAATGATTGTACGGTAATCGTAAATCGAGCGGAACAGGTCGCGATCAAAGCGCGTCACGACAACCGAGCGGCGCCCGGTGTCTTCGACCAAACCATTGGCCTTGAGGATGGAAATGGCGCTGTTCACAGGTTGGCGGGATACGTTCAGCTTTGCTGCGATTTCGTCCTGGTGCAGCCTTTCACCGGGAACGAATTCGCCGGTGCAGATCGCGTCGACCAGAATTTCATAGGTTTCCTCGACCAATGTTTTTTTGGGTTTCACCGCATCCATTGGTCAATCCTGTCGTTTTGCTGCCCGGGGGTATGTCAATCAGCGTCGATTACACCGCATAGACTCAATTTCGTATTTCGTATACGAAATTTAGGGTAAATGGTCATTGTTGGGTCTATGTGTGTCGTTGGTAATAATCCATTTCTGGGAGGGAAAAAGATGTGCCAGGTTTTTGCCGGACAAGATCCGGAACGCTACGCGAGCCATACCCGCCGTCTGCGTCTGAACGGTCAAAGCACCAGTATCAGGCTTGAGAACGCATACTGGCAGGTCATTGATAAAATTGCAGAAAACGATGGCATGACAACGCCGGTCTTCATATCCAAGCTGCATTCAGAGGTTCTGGAATTGCGCGGCGAACCGGTCAATTTCACGTCACTTTTGCGCTGTGCCTGTCTGAAATTCATGGAGCTTTCTCCGGCGCGAAACACACGTGTGATTGCTGCTGAATAGTCCTGCCATCCTGACGGAAAAAAGAATCGACGGGTAGTAAATCCATACTACCTGTCCCCCACAACCGCTCTTGTATCCTCTTCCCATGTGCCAAATGAGGGAGAGTTGGCAGTGGCCAAAACCATCCATTCAATGATCCGCGTGTTGGACGAAGACCGGTCGGTCGCGTTCTACGAAACGGCCTTTGGCCTGCGCGTCGCGGACCGTCTGGATTTTCCAGACTTCACGCTTGTCTATTTGTCCAATGCCGAAAGCACGTTTGAGCTTGAGCTGACGATCAACAAGGACCGCACGGAACCCTACGACCTGGGCGATGGCTACGGTCACTTGGCCGTTTCGGTGGATGATCTTGCCGGCGAACATGCCCGCCTCGAGGCCGCAGGCCTTGCCCCCCGCAAACTAGTTGAATTTGCCCCCGCCGGGGAATTGGTCGGCCACTTTTTCTTTGTGGCCGATCCTGACGGCTACCAGATCGAGGTGCTCGCACGGTCGGGCCGCTTCACGTGAATACAAGGGAAGGAAACATTATGCAAAAGAGACAAAGCCCGAAGGGGCTGACCCGTCGCCAGTTGTTGTCGCGCGCCACCGCGGCAGGCGCATCATTCGTCGTGGGCAGTGGATTTCTCGCCGCACCCAACGCGGCTTGGGCGATTGAAACAACCAATCTGGCGCCCGAAACCTTTGCGACGCTTGTTCAGATGGCACGCGACATCTATCCGCACGACAAGGTGGGCGACGAATTCTACGTCGCAGCCGTCAAAGGCTATGACAATGCAGATGCCGCTGCCGGGATTGAGGCCGGGATCGCCGCCCTGGATGCCGCAGCCCAAGGCAAAGGCTTTGACAGCTACCTTGCCACGGGTTGGGAACGCGACCGCGTCGATATCCTGCGCGGCATGGAAGACAGCGCGTTCTTCCAGCAGATCCGCGGCGGCCTTGTCACCGGACTTTACAACCAAAAAGCGGTCTGGCCGATCTTTGGCTACGAAGGGTCCTCGTTCGAGTTCGGCGGCTACATTGATCGCGGCTTTAACGACATCAACTGGCTGTAAGGGAGGGATCGTATCATGACAGCACCTTTTGATCTGAACGACGATTCCGTCGTCGTTATTATCGGCACAGGCGCAGGCGGCGGTGTCCTGGCAAACGAACTGGCGCAAAAAGGCGTCAGCGTCGTGGCACTTGAAGCAGGCGGGCGGTACTTGCCGCAGGATTACGTCAACGATGAGTGGGAAAGCTTTGGTCAACTGGCCTGGACCGATGCGCGCACGACATCCGGCGACTGGCGCGTGGCCAAGGATTTCTCGGGGCTTCCTGCATGGATTGTAAAAGCCGTGGGCGGCACCACGACCCACTGGGCGGGCGCATCCTTGCGCTTTCAGGACCACGAATGGAAGGCCGCAACAACTTACGGGAACGTACAGGGCGCGAACCTGTTGGACTGGCCCATCAATCCACGCGAGATGGACGATTATTACACCAAGGCCGAAAACAAGCTTGGCGTCACCCGCACCGGCGGCCGCCCCGGACTGCCGGGCAACAACAACTACAAGGTCTTCGAGGCGGGCGCCAAGGCGCTCGGCTATGAAACCGT
>CBDTVH010000050.1:0-9751 GCA_965363665.1 uncultured Yoonia sp.
CAATGTGCCCGCTTTCAGACAAGATAAAGGCCTTGTCCTTGGAGCCCATCTGCCTGATCCCATCATAGCTGCTTTTCCACGCTGCAATATGGTCTGTTTCGCAGGCAATCGCGCAAAGCGGCACAGTGACGTCCTTCAACCGGACAGTTTCGCCTGCCACCTCAAAACCCTCAGTTGCGAATTTATCATTCTGGCATAGGCCGCGCAGATACTCGACCGACATTTTCGCCGGCAGGTTCGTCCCGTCACCATTCCAGTAAAGCAGGTCAAACGCGGGTGGCGCCTTGCCCATCATGTAGCTTTTGATGGCAGGCCCATAGATCAGATCGTTTGAGCGCAGATAGGAAAAAGTGCGCGACATGAAGAAAGAGTCGAGCACACCGTTTTCTTCCACCTCTGCCTCGATCCCATCAATGAAGTCATCATCCAGAAAGACCCCGACTTCACCCCGATCCGAAAAATCCGTCAGCGTGGTAAAGAATGTGGCACTGTTCACCGAGGTGTCCTTGCGCTTTTTCATCAACGCCAGCGTCAACGACAGCGTCGTTCCCGCGATGCAATAGCCGACCGCGTTCACCTTTTTAACGCCGCAGATATCTTTCACCTCCTTGATGGCCGTCAGATATCCATCTTCGACATAATCGGTCATCGACGTGTCACGATACCCCGCATCCGGGTTCACCCAAGAGACAACGAAAACAGTATATCCCTGATCCACGGCCCATTTGATCATGCTGTTTTGCGGCTTGAGATCGAGAATGTAAAACTTGTTGATCCAGGGCGGAAAGATGATCAGCGGCGTCTCATACACCTTTTCGGTGGTGGGTGCGTATTGGATCAGTTCAAACAGATGGTTGCGAAACACAACGGACCCCGGCGTCGTTGCCAGGTTCTCGCCCAGCTTGAAAGCCTTTTTGTCAGCAAGTGTGACGACCAGATCACCGTCATTTGCCTCAAGATCAGCAATCATGTTTTCCAGACCCGCGACAAGGCTTTCGCCTTCGGTTTCAGCTGCCAGCGCCAAGGCTTCGGGGTTGGTCGGCAGAAAATTGGTCGGGCTGATCATGTCGACCATTTGCTGGCTGAAATACCGCAGTCGCTTCTTTTCCTCAGAATCAAGCGTGTCTATATTTTCTACCGCCTGCTGCACCGCAGAAGCATTCATAAGATATTGTTGTTTGATGAAGTTGAAATAGGGGTTGGTGTCCCACAACTCATGGCTAAAGCGCCGGTCCTTGGGTGTTTCGTCCGTCGGCGGTTCCAGCTTGCCCTGCGCCAGCAGATGCTGTGCCTCGACGTAATGCTTCACCGATTTGCCCCAAAATTCAAGCTGATGCTCAAGCATCTTCGCGGGATTGTGCATCATTTCAGTCATATAGGCTGTGGCGGCCTTGAGATAGAGTTCCTGACTGGGTCCTTGCAGCGAAGGGGCCACATGGCGACCCTGCCCCATGACCTTCAACAGACGCTGCGTCAACTCTTCGACCCGGGCAAGGTTGGCTTCCAGTTTTGCAACATTCTGGCCGGCACTGTCGTGCGCATCTAAATCGTTTGTTGTCATTTTGACCTTCCTATGCCTATGCTGCAGGTGCAGCATGAGCTGCCTGTACCATCGGAGTTTGCGCAAATGAAGTATATGATGACATACGACCTGATGGAAAGCATGCGCAACACGAATGAGTGGTTGGGTGCCACCGCACGGGCCTATGCGTCCTACCCAATGATGTCGTGGACGGCAAACCCTGCAATGGATTGGCTGGAAGCCTGGGGCAAGGTCACGGAACGTACGTTTGCGCGCATGGTGGCCAAGCCTGACTGGAATATTCCGGTACAGACCAACGTTGATGGCACAGATATGGTCGTAACGACGGAAACCGTTGTTGAACGCCCTTTCGGTGATTTGATTCGCTTCCGGGTCGGCAACCGTCCTGACCGGACCCGTCAAATTCTACTCATCGCGCCGATGTCGGGCCACTATGCCACATTGCTGCGCAAAACCGTGATCAGCCTTCTTCCTGATGCGGATGTCTTTATCACCGATTGGCACAACGCCCGCGACATTCCGGTCAGTGCTGGCAAGTTTGATATCGAAGATTACACCCTCTATCTGATGGATTTCATGAAGGCGCTTGGCCCGGACATTCATGTCATCGCCGTGTGTCAGCCTGTGCCGCTGGCCTTGGCCGCGACTGCCTATCTGGCCGAGCTTGATCCAGACGCGCAGCCGCGCTCACTGACGCTGATCGGCGGCCCTGTGGACCCCGAGGCGAACCACACGGAAGTTACCGACTTTGGCCGTTCAGTCACCATGGGCCAGTTGGAAGAAACGATGATTCAACGTGTCGGTTTCAAATATTCCGGGGTGGGTCGCATGGTTTATCCCGGCCTGCTGCAACTGGCGTCTTTCATCTCGATGAACGCGGAAACACACTCCAACGCGTTCCGCGATGAAATCATTCGCGTCGCCAAAGGCGAGGCATCCGAACATAATCGCCACAATGATTTTTATGACGAATACCTTGCAGTCATGGACATGACGGCAGAGTTCTACCTTTCGACGGTGGAACGGATCTTCAAGGGACGCGAGATTGCGCGCAATGAATTCATCGTCGCTGGACACAAGGTTGATTTCAGCAAAGTCACGACGGTCGCGGTCAAGATTGTTGAAGGTGAAGACGACGATATTTCAGCCCCCGGCCAGTGCCTTGCCGCATTGGGCCTGCTGACCGGCCTGCCGGACGACAAAAAAGCGGCACACTTGGAGCCCGGCGCAGGTCACTACGGCATTTTCGCCGGACGTAGCTGGCGCAACAATATCCGGCCGCTGGTTCTGGATTTCATTGACGCCAATGCAGATGCACCCAAAGGCAAGCCCGGTAAGGTCGTGTCAATCAATAACGGCTGATGGGTGCCGCCTAGCGGCGCAGCATCATCGGCTGCTTCATCCAGCGCTGCAAAGCATCCGTTGTCGCCTCTGGTGCTTCCATCGTCGGCAGATAACCTGCGCCTTCAATGATCTCAAATTCGGCATATGGGATCAATTCGGCCAGAAATTCGTGGCGCTTCAGCTGATATTGCCCATCGTGCCGTCCGCAAATCACGGCCGTCGGCAATTGGATCTGCCGCAACACGGCCTGTTGGTCCTTGCGCCGCTGCATGGCGCGCGCTTGTCTGACATAGACCTCTGGCCCCAGCTCACGCCCCATTTCGGTCAAAGCGCGGACAAGGTCTACCTTGTCGGTTGACGGCGCCATCCATGTCGAGTTGATCTCGTGCTGCAAGACATCATTCCATCGCCCGGCTTTCGCCGCGATGATGTGCGGCTCTCGGGCTGCGGCTGTTTCTGGCGTGTCTGCCTGCGGGCTGGTGCTGAGCAATGCGATCCGGGTGATCCGCTCGGGCGCGCGGCGGATGATTTCCATTGCAACCATACCGCCCAGACCCATGCCGCAAAGGGCGAATTTGGACGGCGCCCAAGACAATATCTGGCTGGCGATTTCCTCGATCCGCTCACCACAGGTGGGGGGGGCCACCATCACCGCATGTGACTGTGACATGACCTGCAACTGATGCGCGAACACGCGCGCGTCAGACAGGATCGGCGGGATCATCACCAGCGTTTCACGCGGCATTGTGCAAAAGCCCTAACAAACTGCTCAACCCTTTTTAGGTTTTGTCACACTTTGGCTGGGAAAATGGACCGCTGCAAGTGTTTCAACGCGCGGGCAGCCCTTGTAACCAAGCGATAATCTGCTTGGCCAGCGGCGCCGTTTGGCCGGGCGAGAAAATGTCGCCTGCCATCACGTGCCCCATTTTGTCATCTTCATCGGTCTGCGTGATCTCAACTACATCCGCCTGCGCGCCCCACCGGTTGATGATCCCGCGGATCCCTTCGGGATGCACGACCTGATCGGCCACGTTGAAACAGAAAAGTGCGGGCGCGTTGATCAAAGACAGGTCCGCACCGCGTACCGCACGCACAGCGTCAGCCATTATATGCACCGCCGCAGTGGGGTATTTCGTTGTCCAGTAGGCCGCATGCCGGTCGTTGATCGGCTCAAATGACCGCGACGCGCCTGCCACATATTTTGACCAATGCCGCGATCCCGGCAAATCCAGCAAGGTCTGCACCGCTCGATGCCGCAAGCCAAAGTTCGGCGATACATGGATCATCGCCTTTGCATGCGCGCCTTCCGCCAAGGCCAAGGTGGCCAGCGTACACCCGGTCGAACAGCCCATGATAATCACTTCATCACCAAGCGTTTGTGCAATAACCATCGCCTCGGCCACATCGCGCCGCCAGTCAGACAGCGTTGCGCGCGCCATCGCGTCTCCATCCTGTCCATGGCCTGTTAGCCGGGTGAAATGGATATTGGCGTCAAAGGCTTGTGCAACCATGTCTGGTAAGGGCCGCAACTCCTCTCCTGTTGCGGAAAAGCCGTGGATGTACAGCAGCGAAACGGGCGTTTTGGTTGCTGCCGGGCCTGCCCATACGATCCGTTTTTCACAGCCCGGACGCAGATTGGGCACCTGCGCTTCAGCCGCCGCAAGGGCCGCCTCTATATCCGGCAACTTATGCAAAGGCTTGCCGTGCCATGGGCCGATAGATCAGGCCGAGCCCCAGGATCGCAGCCACCAGAATAGCCGCCGGGATCAGCGTGATGGACATCTGCAAAGTGGCCAGCGCGCTGTCGGTTTGCGCAACCACACCGTACGTCGTCTCTTGCCAGCCCGCCGCCGCCAAGGTCAAACCCAGCACCGCCGGGGCAATCGCGTTGGCCAGTTTCTGACCAAAAAGCCAGATCGCCGAGAACGCCCCTTCAATCGCCTCGCCAGTTTCGCGCCGTGTGACATCCATCAGATCAGGATAAATCGCCAAGGGGATTTGTTGGTAGGCACCGTTGGTCATCCCGGCCAGCACGAACATACCCGCAATCGCCGTGACGTTGACCGACGGCAACATGATGTAAAGCGCGTAGAGCAGGACAACATAAAGGCCAAGACCCAGGATCAGCGCGCCCACCTTGCCCAGCCGGTTTGACAGCAGAACCCAGACGGCTTGGCTCAGGATCGAACCGACCACGAAGGTGGCGAACATCAGGCTAAGGGTGGTCAGCGCTTGGGCTGCACCCGACAGCATTGTGTCCCCGCTATCGACGATCAGATAGAGGGCGGCAAAGGGCAGCCCTGCCGTGATCATCGCAATGGCGAGGGTCATGACGCCGTAGATCAGCACCAACACCACGAAGGCCCTGTTCGAAAAGACCAAGCCAAACATGCCCGACAAACTGACCGTCGCAGGCTGTTCGATACGTGGCGCGCTGCGGATGGACCAAAGCGATAGCCACACCGCACCAACCATCAGCGGTGTGACAACCAAGGCGGCCATCGCATACCCCATTGATCCTGCCAAACCTGGCAGCAGAGCGCCCCCGATCAGGATACCGATGCTGGCAAAGGCCATGCGGAACCCTGTCATGGCCGACCGTTCCTTGGGATCTTGGGTGATCTCGCCCGATTGCGCGCCGTAGGGAATGGCCACCATCGTGAAACCGATGGTCGCCATCACAAAGAAGGCCACAACCCAAGCCAGATTGGCGTTCATCCCCATTCCCGGCGGCACCGAGAACAGCCCGACCATGCCTGCCGCCATGACCAGCACGCCCAGAAACATCCACGGCGCACGGCGGCCATAGCGGCTTTGCGTGCGGTCACTGAAGTAGCCGATCAGCGGGTCGGTAATCATGTCAAAGATCAGCACTGCCGTGGTTACAAAACCGGCGATCCCGACCGGCACCCCCAGAAATGCAGTCATATAGGCCAGGATCAGCAGTTGTTTGACGATGACAAAGACAACGATGCCCATGTCGGCCAGCCCCCAGCCTGCCTTTTGCCCCAGTGATAGCGCCATTTCGTCCCCTCCCAAGGATTTCGCGCACCCTAAGCGGCGCGGCATCCGATCCCAAAGCGGAACGTTACGTAGGATTGTCGATTTCACTTATCTGCCGCGTGCAAGACATCCTCGACCGAGGTCACGATCAGGTCCAGACACGCCTCATCCGAGAAACGATGGTCAGCGCCGTCCACCAGTGTCAGCCGCATATCGGGGCTTTCGGCGTGGTCAAGCAGGCGCAAAGCGACCGACATCTTCACATCTGCATCCGCAGTGCCCTGCAACGAACGGACGGGGAAGGGCAACACAAGCGGATCACGCAGGACAAGCCGCGTGCGGCCATCTTCGATCAGACGGCGCGTGATGATGTAAGGCTCACCATATTCAGACGGCAAAGCCACCTGCCCCGCCATCAATTCGGCCTTTTGCGCATCCGAGAAACCTGCCCACATGCTGTCCTCGGTGAAATCCGGCGCCGCGGCGATGGTGACCATGCCTGCGACACGTTCCAGCATCGCCCGTGCGACCAGCAGCGAAATCCACCCACCCATGCTGGAGCCGACCAGTATCACCTTGCCGGCCAGCAGTCCTATCGCGGCACAAGCATCATCAAACCAATCGCCGATGCAGCCGTCGGTGAATGCGTCACTGCTTTCGCCGTGGCCCGAATAGTCAAAGCGCAGGAAAGCGCGCCCCGAATCGCGCGCCCATTTTTCCAGATGTACGGCCTTTGTGCCGCCCATGTCGGACTTGAAACCGCCCAGAAATACCACCGCGGGGCCTGTGCCATCGGTCAAATGATAGGCAATGCGACGCCCCTGTGGCGTGACAAAAGACGGGGTTTCACTATTGTTTTCCATGCACTTACAGCACCACACCCGGTGGCGCGCTGCAAGTATTTTTAAGTGACCCCATTGTCACGTGACTATAAAGTAACTTATAAGATTTCCCATGGATGCGATTTTCAAAGCCCTCAACGACCCCGCCCGGCGCGATCTGCTTGACAGTTTGCGCAAGCGCGACGGCCAATGCCTCAGCGATCTTGAAGAGGTGCTGGAGATGTCCCGTTTCGGCGTGATGAAGCATCTGAAGGTCTTGGAAGAGGCCAATCTGATCGTCACCCGCCGCGATGGCCGGTTCAAGTACCACTACCTCAACGCCCTGCCCTTACAGGAAGTCATGGACAGATGGGCCGCCCCTTTTTTGCAACGCCAGGCGCGCGCAGTAACGGAATTGAAAGCCAAGCTAGAGAGAGACACCAACATGGGAAAACCTGATTTCATGATGCAAACCTTCATCCGATGCAGCCAGGATGCACTCTGGGCAGCCTTGACCGAGGCTGACCAGATGGCGGCTTACCACTTTGCCTGCAATGTGGTGGAGGGGAACGCGGCGGTGGGTGAAACCACGCATTTCATTCGCCCGGATGGGTCTGCGATGCTAAAGCAAACAACGACGTCGCTGGACCCCAAAAGCCGGATCGCAATGACCTTCGAACCCTTGTTCATGGGACCCGATGCGCCGTCCAGTCACATGGTCTATCTGATCGAACCGCAAGGCGAGCAGTGCAAGCTGACGATTGAACACTACGACATGGCACCGGGTCAGGAAGGGTTCGCCGAAGGCTGGGCGCGTCTGGCCTCTTCGCTGAAAACCTATCTCGAAACGGGTACCGCCCTCAAGGCGGCCATGTAAGGAGAAGACCGATGGAAAGCTTCCCAACCGAACTGGGCATCCTGACGTGCCTTGCCATCCTCGCGGCTTCATTGTGGATACCTTATATCGTCGGCGTGAACACGGCCCCCGAAGGATCACTCCCCGCCGACGCGCCGGACGGATTTACCCGCATTCCCAATCCGCGCTTGCATCGTCCCTGGGTGCAGCGCGCCTACCGCGCCCATTTGAACCTGCTGGAACAGCTGGTGCCATTTGCAATGCTGGTTCTGATCCTCGACCGTGTGGATGGTTTCACCGCGTTGACCTATTGGACCACGATTGCCTTTTTCTGGCTACGCGTCGCTCATGCTGCTGGCTATATCACTGGCAAAGCGGGTTTTCCCCTGCGCCCGATCATTTTTACCGCCGGATGGGTCTGCTGCCTGATCATGGCTTACGCAGTGTTTGCCGCGCGCCTCTGAAAACAAAAATGCACACAGTTCTCTCGCGCTGTGTGCATACTATGTCGTTCGAAGGAGTGCGGTATTAGCCGCCGACGTAAACCGCAGTTTTGGGCCGATAGAATATCTTTTGATCGTGCAGTCGCCCAAGCAGCTCTTCATTCTGGCGCTGATCGCGTTCAATCACTCTGATCGACTCCAAGTGGGCCGGGTTGTCTTCCTTCAAAGCCATCCGCATGCTTGATAACTCGCGACCACGGGCGCGCAGCGCCTCTTCGATCATGCTGACGTCATTAATGCTCAGATCGAACTTACGGTTGTAGCTTGGCATGCGTTATCCCCAACATCTAGGTTTCGGATCGGAAACTCATGTCGTATTTAACGGCATATGCGTCGCAGTCAACGTATATCTGGGTATACACCCGCCGGGGCTTGACCATCTGACCTTTGATTGTCATCTACCGCACACATATAACCCGCAACCGGGCGTTTTGTAGGCGCCAAACAGACGAGGAGCTTGGCCCAAGATGGCACAGATTTCCCTGACATTTCCCGATGGTAACAGCCGCTCTTACGAGGCAGGCATCACCGCCGCTGACGTGGCCGCTGATATTTCATCATCTCTGCGTAAAAAGGCGATCAGTGCGACGGTGGACGGCCAGCACTGGGATCTGCAATGGCCGATTGAGGCTGACAGCAGCATCGCTATCAACACCATGAAGGATGAAGAGCCGGCGCTTGAGCTGGTGCGCCACGATCTGGCGCATATCATGGCGCGCGCGGTGCAGGAAATCTGGCCAGAAACGCAGGTCACGATTGGTCCCGTGATCAAGGACGGCTGGTATTACGACTTTGACCGCAAGGAACCTTTTACACCCGAGGACCTCGGCCTCATCGAAAAGAAGATGAAAGAGATCATCAACAAGCGTGATGAGGTGCGAACCGAGATTTGGCCCCGCGCAAAAGCGATCCAATACTACAAGGACCGGGGCGAGCCTTATAAGGTTGAACTGATCGAAAGCATCCCCGGCGATGAACCGCTGCGCATGTATTGGCATGGCGACTGGCAGGACCTGTGCCGTGGTCCGCATTTGCAGCACACTGGCCAGGTGCCCGCCGACGGCTTCAAACTGATGTCCATCGCTGGCGCCTACTGGCGCGGCGACAGTGACCGCGCGATGTTGCAGCGAATTTACGGCACGGCCTTTACCAACAAGGAAGGGCTGAAAGCGCACCTGCACATGCTGGAGGAGGCCGCCAAGCGCGACCACCGCAAACTGGGCCGCGAAATGGACCTGTTCCATATGCAGGAAGAGGCACCCGGGCAGGTGTTCTGGCACCCCAACGGCTGGACCATTTACACCGAACTGCAAGACTATATGCGGCGCCAGCAACGCAAAGGTGGCTATGTCGAGGTGAACACACCGCAAGTTGTGGACCGCAAGCTGTGGGAAGCGTCAGGGCACTGGGAAAAATATCAGGATCATATGTTCATCGTCGAAGTGGACGAGGAACATGCGCGCGAAAAGTCCATCAATGCGCTCAAGCCGATGAACTGCCCCTGCCATGTGGAAATCTTCAAGCAAGGGCTGAAGTCCTATCGCGACCTGCCCTTGCGCATGGCCGAGTTTGGATCGTGCAACCGTTACGAGCCTTCGGGGGCGCTACACGGCATCATGCGCGTGCGCGGCTTTACGCAAGATGACGCACATATCTTCTGTCGCGAAAACCAGATTGAGAG
>CBDTVH010000051.1:0-9579 GCA_965363665.1 uncultured Yoonia sp.
TCATGGCCCATTGCGTCGCTTCTTCGACTGCCAACTGATCAGGTTTGACAAAGCCGGGAAGGTGACTGATCAGTGCCGTTACCCTGCCGCAGGGTAACAGCTCATGCTGTGTTTGCGCGGGCTGCCGGGCCGTTTGCGGGGGGACCAGACCGTGAAGTTGCAAGACCGCCATATCAGGCCACCTGTCTTTTGGCCGACGGCGCCGTCTGATCATCTGACCTGACCACGCAAAGGCGGAAAGGTTGAAGGCCCGGACCGACACGCAACGCCGCTTGCAGTATTTCGGCGTTGCGGCGAATGTCAGCCGCCAATGCAGGCGCTTGCAAAAGGGTATCCCTGCGTGCCTTGGTGATGACGTCTGATGTGCCGGGTTGTTGCAAACCCAGTGATTGCAAAGCCTTGGCAATATCAGCTTCCGATATGCTTTCGGGATCCAGGCGCACAAATGAAGCGGCTGGCGCGGGGCCGATTTGCCTGATCTGCAATCCTTCCGTCCAGATGTGATCAATATTTTCGATCACGCGGTCAAGTTGAGACAGTTGATCGGAACGTTGCAGAACCACCGTATTTGTCAGCATATCCGGCGCGAGGGGAAGGTGCAAAACCTCTGCTGCCGTATCTTGTAAGGAGTGGTGTATTTCGCCCCGCAACCGATCTGCGAGGGCGGCGATGGCGTGTGCAAGTTCGGCTTGCGTCGTCACGCCACCTGCGAACAAATCAGACAATTCCGGTGTATTGCGAAATCTGTCAAGCACACCTGCGGGGTCCCAGCTGACGGTGATCTGAAACTGAACCTTATCTCGCAGCCGCGTGGCCAAAGCCGCAAATAATGGACGGTTCGCGGCGATCAGCGGGGCGACGTCACTTTCCTTGATTGTGCAGTCTGGCAGAAATGGAATGACGGTGCCAAGGGGCATGCATGCCTCCAACCACGCCTGCCGTTGTGCCGCAGCCTGAAGGGCCGCCTTGCGAGACTGCGGCAGTATCATGACCTTGGTGGCACGATCTGCAAGAACCGCAGTAAAGCCGCTGCTTGACACAAAACGCAGTCGCGTATCGGGAGGCTTGTCTTGCGTTGCCGGCAAAACGGCAAGCAGTTCAAAAGTCGTCATGGCTGTTGTCCTGCAAGGCGATTTGAACGCGCTGCAACGGGGCGGGGCAGGCTGCGCGAGTGAGTGGGACGTGAAGCAGCATATGCGTCCGGGCCGAAAAGCAGCAGGGCAGTCATGTCAAACCCCTGATGCGCAACAGTAATTCGGTTTCTGCCCCGTCGTATTCATCTTCTGTTATTTCGCCTGACAAAAGCCGCCGTTCCAGATTTGTCAGCGCTTTGCGCAATGTAGCGGGATCATTGAGTTCACGGTTCGCGGCCTCTTCGATTTTGCCAGCCACCCAGAACGTCCCGTTGACCGGACCTTTGATGGGCAGGGTCAGCAAGGAGCGCAGCAAACCCATCAGGCGGCCGCCTGATCAAGGTCGATCATCAGGTTCAACCGGACAAAATGATACATCGGCACAGGGCCGACCACCTGTATGGTGGGTTCTGATCCGGGCGCAAATTCCAGCTTGGCCGAGGCCGCAGCGATCGCTGTCTGCAAGGCGTCTTGTTGGGTTGCATCGACCAAAATCTCGGCGCGCAGAATTTCTGTATCTTCATGGGGTGTGCGCAGGACATAATCACGCACCAAAGGCCGAATTTCGGCAATCAGCTGGCGTTGCGCGTCACCACGACGTCGGTCCAGCAGTTCGGCCAACCGCCCGCCGAATGCGGCGATTGCATAATGTGCTTCTGGTCCTGACTTGCGCAGCGCCTCTTGCTCGGCACGCAGTGCGGGGGTGCTTTGCAATGCCGCGTCAAGTGCGTCCTGCCGCGGAAAGGAAATGCGGACACCCAGTTCAACGGCACCTTGAACCTTTGCAAACTGCTCTGCGATTTGATCGTGGTTGTCACCAATTAAGGCAGAGACTTGTGCGACATCGGATGCAATCAACCCAAATCGCGCGGGCAACACGGTGCAAAGCGGCAAAATGTGTTCCAGCACCTTTGTGTGGGCCATCAGGAATCGTCGTTTGGGCAGAATTTCCTGATCGTCATGATCAGAATAAATCAGACACCAGGGACCAACTTTCGCAAACTGCAGTGGGCCCTGCAACCCGTCTGATTGCGCCAACGCCTGCGCAATTATCCCGCATTCTGCCGCCGCAAGGCCGTAGAGATAAATCATTGTGGCACCCCTTCGGTTATTTCAAGGATAAGAACACCATGGCGCAACGTCATGGCGACATCATCCAGATTGAAAGGGCCACCGACCTCAATTCGGCCTTCGTGTCGTCGCGTGCCCAGCGTCTTAATCACCAGCGCTTCACCATCCTGATCAAGCCGTAATTCGTGGTGTGGCACGCCGGGAATGTCTATGCTGAGGATCCAGCCAGTGTCTGTTCTCAGATGTTCGAAGTGAAGCGCGTTTTTCGATGCAGTGGTCTGTTGCCCGGTTTGATCTTCTTGATGCCGCTGGCCCGGTGTCATGTCGATGCCACCTACGCGCACTTGCAGGCCGGAAACCGCGCTCAGCGGGCCATCGGCGGCGTCGGCCGTTTCCTGCGTCAACCGGGCCGCCATGTCATTCATGACGTCGCCCAGTGCTTGCCGCAGCAACTTCAGCCCCTCATCGATGGCTTTCGCATTTCGTTCAAACGACTTGTTGTCCGGCGTGCTCATGGCGTTGTCGATCCTTGTGATGATTGGACGGCCAGTGCGGCCTCAAGTTTGTCGATGCGCGCCAAAAGGTCAGTATTCTGAGCCTCAAGCGTGTCCGCCTGTGCGGACAGGCGCGGATCATTTTCCCACCAGTTGATGCCCATCTCTTTGGCTTTGTCGACGGTCGCGATCAGCAATCGCAAGCGGATCGTCAGAAGCTCAATTCCGACAAGAGAGATCGAAACATCACCCGCGATAACGACCCCCTTGTCGAGTATCCGTTCAAGCACATCCGCCAGACCATCACCCTGTGCAGGGCCCTGGATATCATAGGCCATCAGCCTTCCTGATCCTCGCGGTGATAGCGGCGCAAGCGGTTGAAGTTGACAAGATCCGCATCCTGATTGAGTTGGACCTGATATGTTGCGAGCAGATCATTATCGCCCATCCGGGCAAAGCTTTCGATCACGTCGATTGCGACGGTCCAATCCCCTTCATCCGCGCGCGAACACTGCACGATCGCATCGATTTGCTGCCCCGTCATCGATCCGATGGCAAGCTTTGCAGCGTCAATGGCACTCATCATCGTAAGTGCGCCTTTGCCATTTTTTTCGGCGTTTGATTGCACCGCGACGTCACCTGTCATGGCGGGGTCCTTCCTGCTTGTCAGTCATTCAGAATATCCATCATCATCCTGCGTTGTTCATGGTTGCGGTTCAGTTCGTTCTGGTAGACGTCAGCGCGGTTTTGGGCCTGATCAATCCCCATTTGCAGCCGTGCGGCGTCAAATTCGAGCCTGACCAATTTGATGGCAGCATCTTTGTGACTGCGCGCGACGGCACTGCTGGCCATGCGCGGACGTTTTGGTTGGTGGGTCTTGGGTCGCTTCATCCGGCAGGCTCCTTTTGCGGTGTCTGGTTGAGGTATTTTGCTATCTGACCTGTCGTGACCGAAATGCCGCGACCGTTAAGCACATCTGCCGCGATCTGGGCCAAAAGCGCATCTGACAATGCCGAAGACCGCAGGCGCATCGCGGCGATCTGGGCGATCAGGATGGCGGCCCGCATGGAACAGGAACTATCGCCCTTCGCCAGATCATTGACCAAATTCACAATCCGACTTGCCAGCGTGTGCGTGACCTTGGTTCTGGCCGCTACAATCCCGCTTTCGGTTTCAGACGAATATCGTGACATCTGAAAGGTCACCATGCGATCAAGCAATGCATCAGGAGAGACATTGACCCCTGCATAATCATGCGGATTAGAGGTAAGAATGATCCGAAAATGCGGATGGGCCTGAATATGATCCGCCTCGGCCAGTGGGTCTGCGGCGACCAAAACACCTTCTTCCAAGACGCTAAGTAAAATACCGTTCGCTTTGGCATTGGACCGCGTGAATTCGTCATAAACCAGAGTATGCCCTTGCAACATGGCGTCCGCGAGGATTGCGTTTTCCCAATCATATCGCGTTGTGGCTTCGCTTCTGCGGACGCGCTGCACGTATTTATCAACAATAGATTTGGTGGATTGTCCCACCTGTTTGCCGACCATATCTTCAATATCAAGCCAGTCATTTCCCGTCATGACACTTACAGGGCGTCCCAGCCGCTTGGCGATTTCCAGGGCGACAGCCGTTTTACCCCGACCCGCCGTCCCTTGAAAATGGATCGGTACGCCGGAGCGCGCATAGAACAGACCGCGCTGGACAAGTGCAGCAATTTCTTCATTTTCGAAAAACTTGCTTTGCTTGCGCAACCCTAGCCATGGATTATACACCGGTTCACTGCTGTTCACCCCCGTTTCGGGGTGCGCATTTTCCAAAGATGGTTGGTGTATTGTCAATCTCGGATCCAGTTCTAGGATAGGCCGCCATGTGCGACAGGGCCAAGGTCCCCGATCAGAGTAAAATATTGATTAATTTAGCTGAAATCAGTTGGCTCAATTTATTTGGGACGCGAGGATGTGGGCAGGCGCCCAGCTTTTAATTGATGACAGGTCCGCCCCTAGGTCCAATCCTGGATTTTTCCCATATCGTTAAGCGGCAGGGCGTCGCGAAAGGTTATGCTGGAAGGCCGCATTGCCGGTTCAAGATGTTGCAAAAGGTGGTTTCGGATCCTGACCCCCAATGCATCGGCTTGTTGACCTTGCGAGGCTGGGACAACCAAGGCATGCAGTTCCATTCCATCGAAGCGGACTTGAGCCGTTTTCACACCTTCAATATTGCTAATCATCGTTGTTACATGCTTGGGTGAGACATTGACACCAGCCACCTGGACGATGCCATCACGTCTGCCCAAAACCTCAAATTCGCGATGTCTGATCCAATTGAGTTCGTCTTGAACGTCGAGCCTATTGCCTGCCGATTCCACGTCATGAATTTCCTCGTCCGTCCGATCAAGATGCGGCAATAGTTGAAAAGGCTGATCCGCCGCGGTGCGAAAACCAATTCCGCCTGTTTCAGTCGCGCCGTAAACCTCGATCAAACTGGATAGTCCTGTATTCTCAAGAACGGACCATGTGTTTGCATCGGAGGGTGCACCTGAAGTTATTCCGGTGACACCTGAGCGGAATTCGAGACCTGATTGTCTGAGCCTGTGCCAAATGAACGGGGTGCCTATGACAATATCGTGCTCCCGCGCAAGGGCACAGCAGCGGGCTGGAGTCTGATCGTAAAGCGAGATCGTTTCAACCTTTGCAGACGTTGGAAGGAGGCACGTAAAAAGGAACCCATAGATGTGGTGTGGTGGTACCAGCGCAATGACACGCGTGCCGTTTGATACGTGGCAAAGTACGCCAGACAAAAACCCGGTCACTTCCGTTTGCAGTTTTTGAAAATCATGCGTGACCGTTTTAGGTGGCCCGGATGAGCCTGAAGTCTGGAAGGCGATCCGGGCTTGCCCATTACTGAGCGAAAAATGGGTGCTGACCACGTCAACCCAATCGATAACGCGCCGCCTGATTAACAGATAATCCTCTACCCCAGTGGAATGCAGTTGAAAGAATTGGTTCACGCGTAAGACCAAATCCAATCGTGACAAACTGTCAAAACCCAATGAGTCTTCATCCACGCGAAGTTGGTCTATTTCCGAATCGCAGCGACCCAAGGACTGATTTGCAAGAGCCATTTCCGGCGACAGAATCCCATTCTTGATCAGCTTGTCCTGTTCCACCTTGATCAAGCTGAGAAGCAGGCGCCGGATGCTGTCACGGGACAGCCACTCCCGGTCCATATCCTGGATCTGAGTGGTCATGTCCTGTCAGTACCCATCGCAGACTTGCCAGGGGTCACTACCTGTTCTCCAAATCATGCAGGAATTCGCCAACCAGGCTGCCGTAATGATGACGTGCGTCAGCTATTTGCGCCATCATTTGTAGGGCCAGCGCGCCCATTTCGCTGGCGGCCGCCAATGACACATTGAATTCCACACCAAGGGGGACATCGCCTGCAGCGTCATATGTAATCAGCTTTTCAATGGCCTCATCCAGTGAATTCGTTTCCCACGCACGAACGGTGTCCTGAAGGTCTTCTGACTGATGAAACAGCCGCACCGCAGTCACGAAAGCCTGTTCGGCCGTACGATATAGATTGATCTCATACCAATACGGAATTGCCGAGGTGTAGCTCATTGCCATGGCCAGTTCAGAGCCATTGAAACTAAGGGGTCGGCCGCCGGCGCGTTTGATTTTGTAAGGCATTGCTGA
This sequence comes from uncultured Yoonia sp., assembly GCA_965363665.1. Taxonomy (GTDB): domain Bacteria; phylum Pseudomonadota; class Alphaproteobacteria; order Rhodobacterales; family Rhodobacteraceae; genus Yoonia. The sequence continues at coordinate 6,400 of CBDTVH010000051.1, forward strand.
CTGCGCAAAATGCGAAACCCCGGTTTGCATCGCCGGTTCCTGCTGAGTGACTTCCATCATTGACGTCATGTTTGTTTCCTTTCGTGTGGCAAATGTATTCTTGATCACTGGGGTGTAATTGACCGGGCAGCATGATGAATACTCCCCCGCATATCGTCATGAGATGAACACGCGGTTAGCAACCCCGTGACCCGTACGACTTTTTCATACCACTTCGACAATAGATGCGTCGGTGCCTGTGCCGAAATCTGGTCTGCGTCAAAAACCGAACGCATTCCTGCATCAGGTGGAACAACTAATGCCAGCGACATGTAGACGTTTCGCGATCTGTCGATGTAGATCGCCATTCGCTGTTCAAAGGTCGAGACAGCGAGCGGCACGGGAGGTTCATGTTCAACAATTTTCAGACCTTCAAACTTGAGAGGACGCCCGCCATCCCGGCGCAGCGTATGCCATTGCCAAAGAGGTGTGCGACAGTTTTCATTGATGCTATTCTCATGTGGTACGACAACTTTCTGTTTTGGATGCCGGCTGCCGTCTTGGGCTGCGCGTTTTCTATTTGAAAAAATTGCACGCAATTCAGGCGATATCGTCACCTCAACATCTGGTTTTCTTTGTTGTCCCATTGGCACAAGACCCAATCTGAAGATTAAGTGCGCTTCACAAACATCCAGCAATTCTGCCCATCCGGCTGCGCTTTGAGGTGAATTTTCACACCAACATCGGCACCCTTGTAGGCAAATTTGTAGTCAAACATGACATTGAGTTGCCCGGTGCGGTGAAATTTCAAAAACTCTCCATGAAAGCGCTTTCCCTTGGCACAGGGTGCTACGTCATTGAAGAAATCCTTGCCGATCATGTCTTCAGGTGTGCGGCTTGCGATCAGGCCTTCGGCCTTGTTGTATTTCACGATGCGGCCATTGCGATCCAGCATGACAGCGCCGAATGGCAGATACTCTGCGCGCTGCGGTTCGCGGTTCAGAATGTTATCGAGGTCCTGGCTGCCGAAGGGGATGATTTCCATTTGCTTGTCCTTGCTTTACGCTTGTGTTTCGTGGGTCATGTCATCGTCGTCATCGTTTTTCAGAAACGAATCCGTGCGCGTCAGCGACATGTCATGAACGCGTTTGAGGGCTTGATCCCCAAACTCTTCCTGCTTTTTGGCGCGCCCTTCTGGAGCGGCCCATTTGTAGTCCATCTTGCCGACCGTCACGATGCATTGCGGGATCAGATCAAATCTTTCTTTCAAGGCGTATTTGGCAGAATCCACCTCGATCACTTCGACGGCTTCGAATTCCACCATCGCGTTCAGTTCTTCGATCACGCTTTCAGCTTCCAGCTTGGCTGTGTTTCCGATCACTTCGGCAGCGGCCAACAGGACCCATTCGGGGTGTTCGCCGCGTACAATCAAGCTCCGACTGGGTTCGCGAAATTCATATTGACCATCAGACTCACTTAGGCGTCCAATTTCATTCATTGGTTTGCTCCTTTCTGCGAAACACGGGCAATTCGTGTCGCGGTGCATTTCGGATGACACTTCATCAGCGCGAATCATGAATAAATCGCAAATGACGACAGATTTTTCGCTGTGGCCCCAATGATGAAACTTGCAAAGGCAAACAATTTGCAGCGCAAGTAGTCAGAGCGGTCGAATTAACGCGAAAGTAACGAGGTCTCTGTTAGGTCAAGCAGATCGACGGGATTTTGCGATAGGATTTTACGCTTGCCACAGGCCAGTCATCAGACAGATGCGCGTGCAGCGACTGCCGTTTCTGACCCGTGGGCCATTGCGGTGGTGGCGCGGCAAGGCCAGCCGCCACTGCGGTTCAGGGGCCGACGGTGCGCGCAGTCAGATCACCAGGTATCGTCGCGTTGCAAGCTGTCGATTACGCTGTGGGCGCGGCGAAAGGGTGATGTCGTTTTGGCGTATACTGAGGTGTCGACAGGATCGCCCCAGCCACAGGCGATGGTTTTTCAAGAGCAATTGCAGGCAGTTGAGTACCTGGAGGCGCTTTGCGCAGAGGTACCCGGCGGAACATGCCAAACGGGTGTGCCGATAGGTATTCCACAGATGTTTCAGGCGTTGGCATTACAGCAATATTTCACGGTCCTTGTGGGCGATTTTCTTGCGTCTCTTGATGATTTGAACGCCCGCGGGCCACACGATTCTTTTGCAACGGAGGTCTGAAGATGCAGTCAGAAAACTACAAGAAACGGACAGGGGATGTGCGCCGGTCAGCCAGAGCGAACCTGTTGGAAATTCGAAAAGCGCGGCTGGCACGCAAATTGGCGCTTTCGCAAAGTCAGTCAGCAATGCAGGCACAAGTCATGACCGATCACGTTGATCCGTTGGACATGACGAATGCAGCGAGTTCTGCGGGTATGGATGTATTGCTTGACGCAAAGGTTCCCGACCGGACGGTGGATTTCGGCAGATCCGATGATGACGAATTCGACACGCTTGATGAGATGGCAGTCAGGAACGCTGCGCTTTCAGAGATCGCAGACCAGTTGCCGCCGGGTCCCGGCACTGCAAATGATATTGAAGATTGCACGGCAGTACCGGAACCGGAGCAATCAGAAGACGACGGGCAGGATGCTTTAGACGAAACCGGTGCCGAGAGCGAAGGTAACACATCGCAGTTGTCATCGGTCGAAAGCTTAATTCCAGCGGGCAATGATGCAGACAAAACCGTCAACAAGGATGCGACGACTTCGCAAGAGTCGCCGACACAGGAGTGGTCCGAAAGCGACCTTGCACAGCTTCCCGGGGCAGGTCCAGGCCTTGTCTGGATGCTAGGTCAGTGCGATGTGACGACATTGGCGCAATTGGCGCAAACAGATGCATCGGAGTTGTCGGTTCGATTGGGGGTCGTGGGCCAGATCTTGGATGTGAGTCAGTGGATCCGTTTTGCGCAAGACCGTATGGCAGACTAGGGATTTTCGCGCGCTACTGCCTTGGAAACAGGGTCGCGCCGGTTCGATTTGATAGCAGTTGGTTTTTATAAAAGGTCGTGCTGACGTCCTGCAAGATGTGGGTGCAGACGTTGGGCGCGGCAAAAAGCGCGCGTTTGTAGTATCGCGGGTATTGGTCAATTTCAGCGCTTTGGCAGCTTACCATTTATGTCGAGTTCAATGCTGGATGCCACAGCGCCACAGCTGACGAAGGTCTCTTGCAAC
>CBDTVH010000052.1:0-9565 GCA_965363665.1 uncultured Yoonia sp.
CCGCCCCGAATTCGTGACGCCCTTGGGGGCCGGTGCGCCCGACAAGGTGTCCTTCGATGTCGATCTGATCGAAACCCTGGGGTCGGAGGCGTTGGTGCATGGCACTTTCGAAGGCGACCCTTTCGTCATCAAGGCCAGCACTGAAAATGGCTCGGCCGACCTAGGCGGGATCGATGGGTTCACCATATCGCCCGAACAAATTAAGGTTTTTGACGCCGAAACCGGTCGTGTGCTGCCAGGGCAGGACCGCCGCTGATGGCGGAGCTGAACCAGACCACCGGGCTTGCCCCGCAGGAACAGGCCGCACTGGCCCAGCAGGCGGTTCGCCGCCCCAAGCCCACACGCCGCCAGCGGATCGGGCGCCATCTGCGGCGGGAATGGCAAATCTACGCAATGCTTCTGCCGACCGTCATCTGGCTTCTGCTTTTCCTTTACAAGCCCATGTGGGGGCTACAGATCGCGTTCAAGGATTACAGCGTCTTTCGGGGCATCGCCGATAGCCCGTGGATCGGGCTGGACCATTTCGAGACGCTGTTCAGCAACGATCAGTTCTTCCGCGCAATTCGTAACACGGTGATGATCTCGCTCTATTCGCTACTGTTCGGGTTCCCCGTGCCGATCATTCTTGCATTGATGTTCAATGAGGTACTGAACCAGACATATAAAAAGACAGCTCAGACAATTGTCTACCTGCCGCATTTCATATCGTCGGTCATCATCGCAGGTATCGTGATCACCGCCTTCAGCCCGTCGTCCGGCATCGTCAATTCGATCCTCGAATGGCTGGGCCTTGAGCCGATCTACTTTTTGACCCGTTCTGAATGGTTCAGGCCCATCTTCATCGGTACGACCATCTGGCAGGAGGCCGGTTTTCAATCCATCGTCTATCTGGCCGCTATCGCGGGGGTGTCGCCGACGCTCTACGAATCCGCTGTGGTCGACGGGGCAAACCGCTGGCAGATGATGTGGAAGATCACGCTGCCAAGCATCCTGCCCACGATAATCATTATGTTGATCATCCGCATCGGCAGCATGCTCGAAATCAGTTTCGAGATGATCATCCTGCTGTATCAGCCCGCCACCTATGAAACCGCAGACGTGATCAACACCTACATCTACCGGCAGGGACTTCAGGGCGGGCAGTACGATCTTGCCGCAGCGGCAGGGCTGTTCAATGCCGTCGTCGCCTTCGTGCTTGTCATTTCCGCCAACGCCATTTCGCGCCGCTATTCGCGCACGTCATTGTGGTGAGGGGAGGGGCTGATGGCGAACATGAACCTCTATTCCCGCGGCGACAAGATTTTCGTCTACGCCAACATGCTGTTGATCGGTCTGTTCACGGCCTTGACGCTCTATCCCTTCATCTATGTCTGGGCGGTGTCATTCTCTTCGGGCTTTGAGGCGCGGGCCGGAAACGTGGTCTTGACGCCCATTGACCTGACGACCTCCGCTTACGGATACGTCCTGTCCGATCCCGCCTTTTGGCGCAGCTACGGCAACACCTTTATCTACACGATCGGCGGCACGCTCACCTCGCTGGCCTTCCTGATCCCCGGTGCCTACGCGCTTTCGCGTCCGCAGCTATACGGGCGGCGGTTTTGGAACCTCGGCGTGGCGTTCACCATGTGGTTCAATGCCGGGCTTATCCCGTTCTTTCTGAACTTCCGCGACCTTGGACTGCTCGACAGCTATTTCGGGATCATCGTCGGCTTCGCCGTCAACGGCTTCAACCTGATCCTGCTGCGCAACTTCTTCGAGGGGGTGCCGAGCAGCTTTGAAGAGGCCGCACGCATGGATGGGGCCAACGAGTTTCAGGTGCTCTGGAAGGTCTATGTGCCGCTCGCCAAACCGGCCATCGCCACCGTTGCGCTGTTCTGCATCGTCAGCCGCTGGAACGGGTTTTTCTGGGCGATGGTTCTGTTGCAGGACGATAGCAAGATTCCCTTGCAGGTCTATCTGCGGCAGGTGTTGGCCGACATGTCCGATGACGAGGATTTTGCCGCCACCTTGCTGAGCGCGGATTACTCGATCGAGACGGTGCTGAGTGCCATGATCGTCTGTTCGATCATTCCCGTGCTCATCATCTACCCCTTCATCCAGAAGTATTTCAACAAGGGCATACTTTTGGGTGGGGTGAAAGAATAACAATGAAAATCAATCGCATAGGGAGGAAAACATGCGAAAGTTAACCTTAATGTCGATCTTGTTGGCGGGGACTGCGCTGATGACGCCGTCGGCCTTTGCCGATGGGCATCTTCAGGTCTCGGACGAGCCGGTAGAACTGACGATCCACATGCATTGGCGGCGCGGCCAGGGCTATGACGAAAACTATCCGGTCGAGCAGGAAGCGCGCCAGATGACCAACGTGTCACTGGTCGACGCGACGGTAGGGGCCAACACCACCGAAAGCCGCGAAGCGCACAACCTGCTGATCGCGTCGGGCAACATCCCCGACATCTTTGGCGGGTCTTCGATCAAGGATTTCGTCAACGAGTTCGGTCCGCAGGGCGCGTTTCTGCCGCTCAATGACCTGATTGACGAACATGCGCCCAATATCAAGGCGTTCATGGAGGAAAACCCCGACCGCTTCGCGGCAGTCACCGCTGCGGACGGCAATCTTTACTATGTGCCGTATTTCCCGGATGGTTTTTTCGGGCGCGCTTATTACATCCGTCAGGACTGGCTGGACGCGCTGGGGCTTGAGCAGCCACAGAATGTGGATGAGGTGAAAGCGGTTCTGGAAGCTTTCCGTGATCAAGACCCCAACGGAAACGGTATTCAGGACGAAATTCCGTTCTTCGGACGCGACTTCGAAGAGATGATCCGCCTGGTGACGCTGTGGGACGGGCGGTCGTCCGGGTCGGACACCTATCATGACTTCCTTGTCGAGGACGGCCAGGTCACGCATCCCTATATCGGCGAGGGCTACAAGTTGGGCATGTCCAATCTGGCCGACTGGTATGAAGAGGGGCTGATCGACCCGGAAATCTTCACGCGCGGTTCGTCCTCACGGGACTACCTGCTGGGCGAGAACCTGGGCGGCATGACCCACGACTGGTTTGCCTCGACCGCAGCTTACAACGACCGTCTGAAGGATGATATTCCCGGCTTTGAGTTCATCCCCTTCATCCCCCCCGCTTCTATTTCCGGCGTTCGGATGGAAGAACATCGCCGCATCCTTGTAAAGCCGGATGGCTGGGCCATCGGCGCGACGACCCAGGACCCGGCGCTGGTCATGCGTTACTTCGACTTCTGGTTCACCGAAGAGGGGCGCCGCCTTGGTAACTTCGGCGTCGAAGGGCAACACTACACGATGGTCGACGGAGAACCAATCTTTACCGATGAAGTCCTGAACGGAGACAAGTCGGTCGCGTCACAGATGTATGAAATCGGCGCACAGATGTTCCGTGGCTACCAGCAGGACTATCAGTTCGAATGGCAGTGGACCAACCCGATCGCACAGGCGGGGATAGATCTGTATTCGCAGGGCGACTATCTGGTGCCGGACTTCCTTGGCGTGTCCTTCACACCCGAAGAACAGGCCGTCTATGATCGCAACTGGCCGTCGATCCGCACCTACATGCTGGAAAAGCAGCAGGCCTGGATCCTGGGATCTGCCGATATCAACGAGGAATGGGATGACTACCTGTCGACCCTCGACAGTATGGGGTTGAAAGACGTCCTTGAGCGGATGCAGGCGGCCTACGACCGCCAGCAAAGCTAAGACTTCCTCCCGAGGGGGCGACGCTTTCGGGTGCCGCCCCCTTTTTTCGTTTCTCAAGGACCAACGACATGGCGCAAACGACATTGGATGAACCAAGGGCCGGACGACTGAACATCCAGTATGGCCGCCGATGGTGAAAGCGTCGAGGAAAATCCGCCGCGCTTCACCTGGCTGCCGGTCATCGACGATTCCGCCCACTATTGCCTGCGCATCTCGAACGATCCGGCCTTTCCTGAGGATCAAACGCGCTTGTTCGGGGATATACCGACCAACATGTTCACCCCGCCTGAGACATTTCAGGAAGGCACATGGCATTGGACGTATGCTGTGCAGGGCGAGGCCGGGCCGGTCACGAACTGGAGCGTGACACGCACGTTTGAAATCGCGCCGGATCTGCCGCAAGCCCCGCTGCCACGTCGGTCTGATCGCTGGACGGGAACCGATACCGCCCACCCACGGCTGTGGCTGCAAACGGATAAACTGAAATCCTTTCGGAAGGCCGTGAAGGCGAACCCGACCCATTGTGCATGGGATGTATTCTTCGAAAAATCCGTCCTTCCGTGGATGGATGAAGACATCATGTCAGAGCCTGCGGGCTATCCCGACCACACCCGCACGGCACCCGTCTGGCGGGCGACCTACATCGCCTGTCAGGAACTGCTCTACGCGATCCGGCACCTCGCCATCGGAGGGCAGGTGACACAGGATGCGAAGATGCTGGATCGTGCAAAGGCATGGTTGCTGGAAGCCGCCTCATGGGATCCGGGCGGTACGACCAGCCGCGCCTACACCGATGAATGGGCGTTTCGGGTGAACGTGGCGCTGGCTTGGGGCTACGACTGGTTGCATGACCTGTTGACCGAAGAAGAAAGGGCCACGGTCCATGCCGCGCTTCTGGCCCGCACCCGCGAGACCGCACAGCACGTCATGCATCATGCGAACATCCATCTGTTCCCTTTTGACAGCCACGCCGTGCGTGCGGTGTCGGCTGTGCTGGTGCCCGCGTCCATTGCGCTGTTGCACGAGGAGGACGAGGCACGGGAATGGCTGGATTATTCGGTCGATTTCCTCTGGACCGTCTATTCGCCCTGGGGCGACGCGCAAGGGGGCTGGGCCGAAGGCACCCATTACTGGATGACGGGGATCGCCTATCTGATCGAAGCGGCGAACCTGCTGCGCAGCTATGCAGGGTTGGACCTCTATCAGCGCCCTTTTTTCCAGAATACCGGTGATTTCCCGCTTTACACCAAGGCACCGGATACGCGGCGGGCGACGTTCGGCGACGACGCTACGCAGGGCGACCCGGTCTGTATGAAAATGGGGTATAATGTCCGGCAATTCGCGGGTGTTACGGGCAATGGCGCCTATCAATGGTATCACGAAACGATCAAGGCCAAGGATACGGGAACCGAGCGTGAATTCTACAACTGGGGCTGGTGGGACTTCAATTTCGATGAAATGACCTATCAACACGACTATGGCGATATCCCGGTGACGCCACCCGACCGGATCGAGCGTCTGCGCTGGTTCAAGGGCGTTGGTTGGGTCGCCATTCAACAGGGGCTGGGCGATCCGGCGCGGCACATCCAGTTCAACTTCAAATCCTCGCCCTTCGGGTCGATCAGCCACAGTCACGGCGACCAGAACTCTTTTTGCCTGCATGCCTTCGGCGAGGACCTGGCGATCAATCCGGGCTATTACGTTGCCTTCAACAGCTCCATGCATCGGAATTTCCGACGTCAAACCGTGTCGAAGAATGCGGTGCTGATAGACGGCAAAGGGCAATATGCCGGGATGGACAAGGCGAAGGGGATGCGCGCGTCTGGTCGGATCGTCGCGGCAGAAGACCGGGGCGATCACGTCTTCATTCAGGGCGATGCGACAGAGGCCTATCGCTCTTTCACGCCGCAGGTGACATCCGTGCTGCGGGATATCCATTTCGTCCACGACCAGTTCTTCGTGATCGTGGACACGGTGGACGCCGAGAGCCCCGTGACGCTGGACTGGCGGTTGCACGCGAATGGCCCGATGGAACTGGGCGGCGCGACGTTCCGCTACACGGGCGAGCGGGCGGGGTTCTACGGGCAGCTTTTGTGGTCCGAAGCCGGTGCCGCCAAGATGACCCAGCACACGGGCTTTCCAGATGTGGACCCGCAGGATTACGGCGACCTGCCCGTCAGCACGGCCGTCAACATGCACTTTCCCGCGGCGACACGGCACCGTGTCGCCACGCTGCTAGTGCCTTATCGGCTCTCTGATCCAAAGCGCATTTTCACTTTCCTCGACGATCAGGGCTACGATTGCGACCTCTATTTCACAGACGCCGATGAACACAGCTTCAAGGTCACCGTGCCCAAGAGTTTCGACATTGGTTAGGGGTTATTCCCGCGCCAATGCGTGCAGCACCCCGCGGATTTCGGCCAGCCCACGCAGACGGCCTGCAAGCGGATAACCGGGCGGGTTGCGCCTGTCAGCGTCGTTGAGAATTTCGTGTCCGTGATCGGGACGCCACGGCAGGATCACGCCCCGGTCCCGTTCCGCCGTCAGCAGGACGCGCGCCAGGGCCGTCATATCGGTGTCGCCTTCCAGATGTGCGGCCTCTTCGAACGACCCGTCCGCCTCCTTGCGGACGTTGCGCAGATGCGCGAAATGGATGCGGTCCGCAAAGCGCGCGGCGATAGAAGGAACGTCATTGGCGGGGTTGGCACCAAGAGAGCCTGAGCAAAGTGTAAGACCGTTGGCGGGCAGATCGACCGCCTCCATGATCCAGGCGATGTCGGCTTCGTCCGACACGATGCGCGGCAAACCAAGGATGTCACGAGGCGGATCGTCCGGGTGGATTGCAAGGGTCACGCCAAGCTCTGCTGCGGTCGGCGCGACCTCTTGCAGAAAGCGCTTCAGGTTGTCTCGCAGGGCTGTGCGGTCGATGTCTGCATACCGTGCCAACATGTCGCGCAACCCCGCGATATCATACCGGTCGAAGGCACCGGGCAGGCCGGACATGATCGCGGCCAACAGCTTTGCCTGATCGCCATCACTGGCTGACTGAAACCAAGCGTCTCCGGCTGCGACGGCCTGTGGATCATACTCGTTGCGCGCAGCGTCCCGCCCCAGCATGTGAACCTCGAACGCGGCCATGAGCGACGCATCGAAGCGCAGGCAGGTCCCACCCGTGGCTACAAGCGCCGTCAGCGTCGTGCGGGTCCAGTCAAGAACCGGCATGAAATTGTAGCAGATCGTGCGGACACCCTCGGCCGCAAGGTTCGCCATGCTGTCGCGGTAGGCGTCAAAGAGGGCGGCGGTGGCGATCCCGCGTTTGATGTCCTCATGCACGGGCAGACTTTCGACAACGTCCCACGTCAGCCCAGCCGCCTCGATCTCCGACTTGCGCGCAGCAATGGCGGCGCGCGGCCAGACAGTGCCATAGGGGATTTCGTGCAGGGCTGTCACGATCCCCTTCGCCCCGGTCTGGCGAATTTCGCCCAAGGTAATGTTGTCGAACGGACCATACCAGCGCCAGCAATCTTTCATCGGACGATCTCTCGCAGAACGCTGCGAGCGCCATCGTGCGCGATCTTGGCGTAGAGAGGGACAAGTCGCGGTGCGATCGCACCGGCCAGATCGGCGTCGAAAACATCCCGACAGGCAAGGCACCGGGTCGCCGCATCCTCCGGTGTTGGCGCTGTCGCGTGAATCTTTTTGAAATATGCGGCCAAAGGGTCCGATACCGTTTGCGGAAGCCCATCATCGCCCAAGCCCGACAGATGCCTGAACCATGCGGCCAACAGCAACAGCATGCCGTCGCAATCCCGGCCCGTGGCGATGTTCTCGGCCAGCGGAGGCAGGATGCGCTGGGGCAGTTTCTGGCTGCCGTCCGAGGCGACCTGCGCCGTGCCGTAACGGATCGCAGGGTTGCGGAAGCGGTCGCGCAACTGCGCGGCATAGGCCGTCAGGTCAATGCCATCGGGTGCAGTAAGGGTCGGAATGATCTCGCGCTGCCACATGCCCTTCAACAAGGCATCCAGGTCAGGATCCCGCGCCGCGTCCGAAATCCACTCATGTCCCATCACCTGCCCCAGATAGGCTAGCGCGGAATGGGCGCCGTTCAGCATTCTCAGCTTCATCTCTTCATAGGGGGCGATATCGCAGGTGAAGTCGACTCCGACCGTTTCGAGGGGCGGGCGCGCAGCGGCGAAATTATCCTCGATCACCCACTGGCGGAAGTGTTCGTGTAACACGGGCGCCGCATCGTGGATCCCCATCCGGGCCAGTGCGTCAATATCCGCTGCGGTGCTGGCGGGCACGATACGGTCGACCATGCTGGACGGAAAGGTGACACATTCAGCGATCCAATCCGCAAGGTCCGTCCGCGCGGCCCTGGCGATTGCGCGCAGGGCGGCTTCCATGGTCCGTCCGTTTTTCGACAGATTGTCACAGGACAGCACCGTGATTGGCCCGGCCCCGGTGGCGCGCCGTCGTTCCAGCCCGCGCAGCAGTACACCCGGCGCAGAGCGGGGCCGGGCGGCTGTCAGGTCATGCGCGATGTCCGGGTGGGTCAGGTCCAGCCGTCCGGTTGCGGGGTCGAGGCAATAGCCCTTCTCGGTGACGGTCAGCGTCACCATGTGCGTGGCCGGATCGGCAATCGCATCAAGGATCCGGTCCATGTCCTCGGGTCCGACCAGCACGCCTTCGAGTGCGGTGATTTTCTGCGGGCGCATACCGTCAGGTCCGAGTTCGACGGCATGATAGTGAAACCCCTGCGGGCGCAAGCGGTCGCGCACGGCGGCGCTGCGCAGCGACACACCGATGACGCGCCAAGCGTCCCCCGCCTCGGCAATCCAAGGCAGTCCATGGGCGCGAAAGAAGGCGCCCAGGCCAAGATGAACGATGCGCTTTGCCTCAGCGGGCAAGCCAGCCCCCATCGACGTTCAGGACCGCGCCGTTGATATAGTTCGCAGCAGATGAGGACAGGAACACGGCCGTTTCCGCGATGTCGTCCGCCTTGCCCCAGCGACCCGCAGGGATGCGTTCGAGGATCGCCTTGTTGCGGTCGGGATCGTCACGCAAGGCTTTTGTGTTGTTGGTCTCGATATAGCCGGGGGCGATGGCGTTGACGTTCAACCCCTTCGCGGCCCATTCGTTCGCCATGATCTTCGTCAGCCCCGCGACCCCATGCTTGGACGCAGTGTAGGACGGCACGCGAATGCCCCCCTGAAACGAAAGCAGCGACGCGATGTTGACGATCTTGCCCGCCCCGCGCGGCAGGGCCGCCTTGGCGAAGGCCTGACAGGTAAAAAACAGTGCCTTGAGGTTGACGTCCATCACATCGTCCCAGTCGGTTTCCGAGAAATCGACACTGTCATCACGCCGGATGATGCCTGCATTGTTGACCAGAATATCGACGCGTCCGTCGGCAAAGACGTTCCGTGCAGCCATGGGGTCCGCGAAATCGAGGGTCAGTTCCTCGGCGCTGTCGATCATCGCCACGGTTTCGCCGCAAGACGAACGACCCGCGGCGATCACATGGGCACCTGCGCGTCCCATCGCCACGGCGATAGCCTGACCAATGCCGGTATTGGCGCCGGTCACGAGCGCAGTCTGACCATCCAGCGAAAAGGGGTTCATCGCAGATCCTCCATGGCGACCATGTCCATGTCGGCAAAATCCACGTTGTCGCCTGCCATGGTCCAGCAGAATGTATAGGCAGCCGTGCCCGCGCCGCAATGGATGGACCACGGCGGCGAGATCACGGCCTCTTCGTTGGCCATGACGATATGCCGGGTTTCCTCGGGCTTGCCCATGAAGTGAAAGACCCGCGCATCTTCCGGCACGTCGAAGTAG
>CBDTVH010000053.1:0-9493 GCA_965363665.1 uncultured Yoonia sp.
GACGATCAATGTGACCGACGGAACGGCCTTGATGGAGGGACGCGTGCGTACGGTTCTGCAACAGGGCAACAACTGATGAAGGACACGCCACAACTTTCAGTGCAAGAGGGCGACGTCGGCCTTCACATCGTCAATTTGCGCAAAAGCTATCGCAAACGGCCGGTGATCCGTGACGTCAGTATAGACCTTGCGCGGGGTGAAGTCGTGGCCCTGCTTGGGCCGAATGGATCCGGCAAAACGACTTGTTTCTATTCAATTGCCGGGCTTGTCGCACCAGAGGGGGGGCGCGTAATCATCGACGGGCGCGATGTCACGACGCTTCCGATGTACCGTCGCGCGCAGCTTGGGATCGGGTATCTGCCACAAGAGATGTCGATCTTTCGCGGCATGTCGGTCGAAGACAACATCATGTCGATCCTCGAAATCGCCGTACCGAACAAGCACCGCCAGAGAGAACGGCTGGAAGAACTGCTTTCCGAGTTTTCGATCGAGCATCTGCGCCGCGCGTCGGCGATGGCCCTTTCCGGGGGTGAGCGTCGCAGGGTAGAGATCGCGCGCTGCCTTGCGGCGGGGCCGAAGTACGTTCTTTTGGATGAACCTTTTGCCGGCGTCGACCCGATCGCTGTTGGCGAAATCCGGCACCTGGTGGCCGACCTCAAGAACCGCGGTATCGGTGTTTTGATCACCGACCACAATGTGCAGGAAACGCTGCAAATCGTGGACCGCGCCTATATTCTGCACGACGGCAAAGTGCTGATGAGCGGGACCACAAGCGAGGTGGTTCAGGACGAAAACGTGCGCCGCGTCTACCTTGGCAACAACTTCCGTGTGAACTGATTCTTTTGCACGGTTAACCACTGCATCATTGACAACTGACAGGATTTCATCGCCAAATAGGGTCGATGACAAGCCCGTTAACCTTCTTTGCTGCCATGCCGGAACGCTGCCAGTCCGTGTGGATAAGGCCAGCAATATCGGGGTGTTATCGTTATCCACTCATATGACGTTGTACGGTACTTGCCCAGTATTGGGACCAGAATCCAACTTCTGTCATGACCGAACAAAGGAAAAACGATGCGTTACCAAATCAGCGGAAAACAAATCGACATTGGTACGGCCCTCCAAACTCATGTGAAGACCGAAATGGACGAGATTCTGAGCAAATATGCCGGACGACCAACCGAAGCTTATGTGGTGTTTTCAAAGTCCGGCCATGAATATGTCTGCGAATCTGTTGTGCATCTTTCCACAGGTCTGAATGCCCAGGCGACGGGCAAAGCGACTGAAATCTACGCCGCTTTTGACGCTAGTTCCGAGAAAATGGACAAGCAGTTGCGCCGTTACAAACGGCGGTTGAAGGACCACCACAAAGAGCGATCACAGCCTGTTGAACTTTCGGACGCCGGATCATATATCCTCGAATCAAGGGAAGAGACTGACGAGGTTGAGCAGGATACTGTGAACCCCATGATCGTCGCTGAGATGGAGACGAAAATTCCGTCACTATCGGTCGGTGAAGCGGTCATGCAGATGGAACTGGCGAGTGCTCCGGTATTGGTTTTCCGGAACGAGAAACATAATGGAGTAAACGTCGTCTATCGACGCGACGACGGAAACATTGGCTGGATCGACCCACGCACATCGGGTTAGACCTGATAACCGAATGAGAGACACAATCAATGCAACTTGGCACCATTTTGAAAGCCGATGCGGTGAAGTCTATAGCTTCTTGTACAAGCAAGAAGCGTCTCTTTCATGATCTGGGCGAGCTTGCCGAGGCCAGCTATGGTTTGAATGCGGTCGATGTGATTGACGCGTTGATTGATCGCGAAAATCTGGGGCCGACAGGTGTGGGTCAGGGCGTGGCCCTTCCCCACGCACGTATGGCCCAGGCGAAAAAGGTGGTTGGCTTGTTTCTTCGCCTTGAAAAGCCTTTGAACTTTGATGCGGTCGATCGCCAACCTGTCGATCTGGTTTTTGCCTTGATCGCGCCTCAGGATGCGGGCGTCGATCACCTCAAGGCCCTCGCGCTGGTGTCCAGAACGCTGCGCAACAAGGCAATCTGCACCAAGCTGCGGGCCAACAACGACCCCAACACACTGCACACGATCCTGACCGAGCTTGAAGCGTCTCAGGCCGCCTAGGCCCAGTTTCCAAATCCGAAACTTGTATAGTCCCGCGCGTATGCGTCGCGCGCCGCGTTTTCCAGCGATTGATCGTAAATCGACACCAGCCGCGGTTGCCAACTGTGCGCTGTGTCGCCCAGCGCCGGTGGCTCGGGGATGTTCATTTGACGGGCAAGGCCGTTGAGATCATCCGCCAATCTGTCCTCTCGCAGCACAAGATCGGGCACCGCAAACTGCGCCATGCCTTGCAACAGCGTTAGCTGGCTTGCCCAGGACGGATCAACCCGGATACTGGTTTGCCCGGCCAGATTGGTCTTGAGAAATGTCAGGAACCCCAGAAACGCCTTCCTGTGATCTTGATCTGAATAGCTGGATTGATCATCGCGCTCGGGCGCGTGGTCCGGGAGTTTCAGCTTGTGCACCCTGACAAGATTGGCGCGAATTTCAGCAAGGCGTCTTGGACCATCCAACAAAATCCTGTCGCAAAACACAGCATGAGCACGCGCCAAAGGATGCCGCAAAACGGCGAAACTGCGGTGCGGTTGGTGGGTGTCCTGCCAGGCGCGCAGTGACTTTTGGCTGAAATCCTTGATCAACGCGCTGGTCTGTTCACCGTCAATCGCGGCCAACCACCGTTTCACGGCCCGGTCAGGCCCCGACCGCAAAGGCATATACATCAACCCGGATTTCGGGGCCGCGATATAGGTAGGAATAGCAGGGCCGCGATTGGGCTCGAAATTCGGTGTGCGCGTCAGATCAAACCGATCAAGCCTCGCCAGCGCCTCTTTCATTTCGGCGTAGTTCTTCACTTTTTGCTCAAGCGGTTCGGGGTTCTGCTTTTTGAGCTTCTTGTTCACGTTCGAAAGCCGCGCATCAACGCCCAGAAACTGCGCTAGACCGTTCAGAATATCCACATCACGCAGATCATCATAGTTGATGTGAAACGCAGTTTGCCCGCTGACCTGTAGGGCGCGCTGAACCCGGACCTGGAACGCCTGCACCGCTTCAAGATGCGCTTCAAAGGCGGCGGGGTCGAAAGTGATTGCCATGGATTTCGAATGTGTCGCGTTGGTCAGTTTCCACTGCCCGGTGGCCTGCGCGATTTTCCAGCTGATGAAACTATCAAGCGGATTGCGGGTCAGGATGATCTTAGCGCACCGCGGATCATCAATGCAGGTGTTCAGAATGCGCGGATCATGGTCGTGGAAAAACCGGAAACCCGCCAGATCGTCACTGTCCACAATCCTTTGCAAAAGGGCGTGCGGGTCTTTCTCTCGGGCCTCGCGATCCATGCCCAGCAGCACATCGGTTTTTGGCGTTCCGACAAATGACGGGTTGAACGCCTCGCCGTGGCAACTGACGCCATCGAGCATGTTGATGTTCGCCTCCAGCAGGTTAGAGCCGGTGCGCATTTCAGCCAATAAAATGAAAGACTGAAACCTATTCATTTCCCGCTGATCACGTATGGCTTGCGACGCTGAACCGGTTTCGTTTGCTGTGTGTTGCCAACGGTAATGTCACCGGTCAGGAATGGGTGCATCCCCTGGTTCTTGAGGTCTTGAAGGAAATCGGGCAGCCCTGTCAAATCAGGCATCTTTGGCACTTCTTTCAGTGCGGTCCCACGGTGCCCTGCAATTTCGTCAATGATTGTCTGAAGCACATCCATCGGTGCTTCGATGAACTGCGCCAGCGTCATGATCTGCACCCGCGCACGCGTATCCGGCGCGCGCAGCACTTTGAGAAACTTATCCTCAATCCGCTGCATTCTGGCGGCTTCCGTTCTCACATCGCTCGCAGATCGACCTGACGCAAACAGCGGGATGGACCAGGCCCCAGAAACCACCCAGATGCTTGCGTTGGTGTCTTTCGCCAGCGTCCAGGAGATGTCTTGTGTGTCTGCCGGTCCGAACTGAAAACAATGATGCTGGTCCCGGCCATTCCAGATCAGGTTGGTCAGGAACATCTTGCCATTGTAGTCACGCAAACGCGCGTTATCCGACAGCCCGCCGCGATAAACTTCGCTTCCGTCTACAAAATGGGCCCTATCCTTGGCGAAGAGATGACCATGCACCTGCGCGCCGGTGTGTTTCGTCAGCCAAGCCCGAAACTCCGGGAACACATCGTCAAGCCCTTGCAAGACCGCATAGGGCATCGCGGCAATTTTGCTTTGACGGTCACTGCTGGGATAGCGGCTTTGCATATAAAGGCCTTGTCGGCCAAGCGTTCGTCTTTCGACCGCCTGCGAGAACACACGGTCGACCGGGCCGGAATTGGGTTCCTCGGCCATGCGCTCGGGATCGTCGGGCAGGGGGAATTTTTGATACAACAGCTCTGCATCGCACCATATCTTGCGGGCCACGAAGCTTTTTGAGCGTTGCAACAGCTCTGCATGGTCATCAAAGAAAATGTGCGGCTTGCCCTGATAATCGAATTTCGCCAGTGTCAGTGATCGGCTTTCGACGCGGCGCGCGTGCAGTCGGGTCAGCGTCTGATAATAGCTTTCGTCCGGAATCCACACTTTGCGGAAATAGGCGTCATAAACATCACGCTTGGGGTCACTCAAGATCGCGTCAAGCGTTTGCCGCGTCAGACACCACCACTGCGATCCCATATGCGGCACGATCCCTTCTGGAATACCGCGCCGAAAGCCCACAGCCTGCTGGATCTTGACGAACATATCAAAAAGCTTGCGCTGTTTCTTCCAGGCAAATGGAAACCTCAGCGTAAATCGTTCCCGATCCAGACCGCCAATTGTCCAGGGTACATCCGCCGTTGTCGCGCTTTCGATGAAATCCGTGTCAGGGTGGGCATCGAGATAGCGTTTCAGTTCCGCAATCGGTCGCAAAGGCAGGCAGGCACCTGACGCAAGGAACACGTGCTGCACATCGGGAAACTCTTCCAGCAACAGGGTCGATGCGGCCTGTGATGCAGCCACCATCCCCCAAGTGCCCCATTCGCAACGGTGCCGGGTCGAAAACCTGATATCGGGCAGATCGGCAAGTGATTGGATCAGCCGGTCGTAAGGGCCGTCAGACACGTTGCTGTCCACATGTACAACGACCGGGCATCCCGCATCAGCCCAGTGGCGCACCATCTGTTCCGCCCGGTCAAAGGCGGTATGCACCATCATGACAACGCCCAAACTCATGCCCAATTCCCCTTGGACATCAACCCAAGCACCTCAAGCTGTCGCCAGTTGATGTATCGCTCGCTCCATTGGCACCAAAGGTCCGGGTCGGCGCCATGCCGTTCGGCATAGGTCTTGTATTCGCGCCCCTTTCGGTAATGCTCTGCGCGCGCGGCCTCTTCAGATGCGCGGTCGCCAAAGGTGTTCAGGAACTTCGCGTGCAGCAGGATACCCGACGTCTTTTCACCGCCTTGCTGGTCGTAAACCAGATTGAGGCCGCGCGGCAGCATCATATGGGTTGAGCTGACGTAGGCATAAGGTTTGCGCCATTTCACAAATGGGATCTTGTTCAACGCGGGCGCCTGTTTCGGCTTGGTCGCAAAAAAGCTGCGCGCGCGCGGACCGCCCTGAATCCACAGGTTTTTGAGCAGTTTGTTCTGCGACATGAAGTAATTGCCGGGGTCGAACCAACTGGCGGTTTCAAAGGGATCATCCCCGCGCTTGTAGGTGGTCTGACCGACCGGTCCCTTTGGGTACATATCAAGCAGCATGGCACCAAAGGACCGCACCTGCGATGCATCCAGCCAATCAGCCAATGCCCGAATGGGACGGGTATCGCAGAACGGATAAACAAAGAACTCATCCACATCGACGGTCAGCACCCAATGCCCGTCACCATATTTGCCTTGCAGATATGTCAGCCAATCAACGCCATATCGCGCTTCTCCGTAGGGGGCGTCGGTACTCCATAAGGACACATCGGGTTGTTGTTTTGCAAAGGCGGGTCCAGCGTCTTTGCTGCCGTTATCAACCATCAGGAAATGGTCGATCCCAAGCTTGCGGTAATACTCAAAGAAAAACGGCAGGCGCACATCTTCGTTGCGAAATGTGCAGAACAACAAGATATCGCCGGGTCCAATATCACGTGTGCGGTCGGACACCGCTTTCAGGTCGCGCCCTTTGCGCAAGGCGCGCGCACGCCAGCGTTTGCGTTGCCAGCGCAGCCGATATGATGTCAGAATGCTCAAGAACGTCCCGCTCTTTGTATTGTTCTGTCCATCACCATATCAGACCCATTGGCCCTTGGACATCAACCCCAGTTCGATCAGTTGCGCTGGCCCTTCGTAGCGAATGGAACCTGCATGCCACAGATCAGGGTTCTCGGTCAGCCGCTGGTGATAGTCTTGATAAAGTGCCGTGTTCTGAAAGTGCTGACCGCGTTCCAGTTCTTCTTTCGACTTGGCCGCAACAATGGGTAGAAATTTCGTGTGCAGCAACGCCCCGCTGACTTTTCCATCGCCCTCAAGATCAAAGACATCATGCAAACGTGTTGGCAGGATCTGATGGGTAGAGCTGACATAGGCATAGCGCCATGACCAGCGCACCAAGGGCGTTTTGTTCAATGTGGGCGCGCGTGCCGGTTCATCGGCAAAGAAAACCCGCTCTCGGACACCGCCTTGTATCCACAGGTTGCCGTAATAAGGATGCACCTGATTGCGATAATTATCCGCATCAAACCAATTCAGAACTTTTATCGGGTCATCACCGCCCGCGTATGACGTGGATGCAAGCGGCCCCTTTGGATAAAGATCCAGCATCAGCGCACCAAAAGACGCATGCCCCTGTTGGTCCAGCCATGCTGTCAGATCGCGCAAATTACGGCTTTCGCAATCGGGGAAAATCAGAAGCTCATCCGCATCGACCGTCAGACACCAGTGTGTGTTGCCGTACCGCCATTGAAGCCACCCAAGCCAATCCATACCAAACCGCGACAGCCGATAACTGTGGGCCGTCGACCAAAGCGACACATCAGGCTGGTCCGCCAGATACTCCGCCGTGCCGTCATCGCTGCCGTTATCAACAAACAGAAAATGGTTAACACCAAGTTTGCGATAGTATGCCAGAAAATGCGGCAGCCTGACGATCTCATTGCGGACCGTTGCAAATGCAAGGATGGCATCGGCTGCAATCAGCCCCGTTCGATCAACGGTTGACGCAAGCTCCTTTCGCTTGCGCCATATCCGAAACAGGAACCGTCGGCGTTTCCAGCGCAAGCGATATGCGTGCCAAAGACCGGACTTGGGCAATGACACCGAACGCCTTATTGCGCTGCCTGCCGGTCTGCATGTAGCTGCGCCAGAAACGCGGCAAGCTCATCACGAAGATCATCCCGGGCCAGCGCAAAGGCGACGGTCGCCTGCAGGAAACCAGCCTTTGATCCGCAGTCGTACCGCTCGCCCTCAAAGCGGTAGCCAAAGACATCACGCCCTGAACGGATTTCTTCTGCGATGGCATCGGTCAGCTGTATTTCACCACCGGCACCGCGCCCGATCTTGTCAAAGTTCGACAGAACATGTGGCGTCAGAATATAGCGGCCAATCACCGCAAGATTGGAAGGTGCCGTCCCCGCCGCAGGTTTTTCGACCATGCCCCGTGCCTTGACGATTGGGCCGGTTTCATCCTCCACATCAAGGACACCGTAGGACGACGTTTGCTCTGGCGAAACCTCCATCGTGGCCACCATCGCGCCACCGGTTTCCTGATAAGCTTCGACCATCTGTTGCAGGCATGGCGTTTCACCGGCGATTACGTCATCAGGCAGAATAACGGCAAAGGGTTCATCGCCGATCAGCTTGCGCGCACAAGATACCGCATGACCCAAACCCAGCGCTTTGTGCTGACGAAGGTAAGCAATCGTGCCGCTCTCCATGTTGGTCGAGCGCAGGATTTTCAACAATTCCGTCTTGCCGGACTCTTCAAGTGCGGCTTCAAGATCAGGCGCAAGGTCGAAGTAGTCTTCAAGCGCCGATTTACCCCGTGACGTGACAAAGATAAAATCCTCGATGCCTGCCGCGCGCGCCTCGTCGATGGCGTATTGGATCAGCGGGCGGTCGACCAACGTCATGATTTCTTTGGGGACCGATTTTGTCGCGGGCAAAAACCGTGTGCCCATCCCCGCTACAGGAAATATGGCCTTTGAGACTTTTCTGATCATTGTGATGTCACCCTTGGACTGTTCCACCCCAAGAGTAGCAGCTTATGTGCAAGACAATAAAGGCAAAGGCCCAGAGTTTCTGCTGTCTGGCCGTCCAAACTGCGGATGTTTGCCTAGTGTTGGTTCATCTCGGCCAACATTGCCTGAATGCGGGGCACATCTTCGGGATTGTTCAGTTCCCAAAACTGGCGGCCCTTGGCCGCGACCTCGACACACAGCATCGGCACACCACGTTCCAGAAATCGCAACTGCTCAAGCCCTTCAAGCTGTTCCAGCGGGCCGGCGGGCCATTGCGGATAAGCAGCGAGTGCTTCGGGCCGATACGCATAAACGCCAACGTGATGGAAAACAGGGGTTTCATCTGTGTCGCCAAAGGTTTGCCCAGTGAACGGAATAACCTCTTTCGAAAAATAAAGTGCGTTGTAATCGGCCCCGAACACCGCTGTCGTTCCGCCAACCCGCCCTTCACGGCGATCCTGCAACAGCCCGTTCAGCGTTCGCCCTTCGGTGCGCAAGACAGGTGTCGCCACATCAGCGTTCGGATTGTCGCGCAAACCCTGAACAAGGTCTTCGATAAACCATGCGGGTGTAAGTGGTGCGTCACCTTGCAGGTTCACGATGATCTCAAAAGGTTCACCAAGACTTGCCAGCGTTTCAGCACACCGCTCGGTTCCGTTTTGGCAATCGGTCGATGTCATCACAACCTCTGCACCAAATGCCTCGGCTGCTTGGGCGATGCGCGCGTCATCGGTGGCAACAACGACCTTATCTATGCCCGCAACATCACAAGCCGCATCCCATGACCGCCGGATCAGGCTTTTCGCCTCGCCGCTTGCCCCGCGTAGTTCCACCAAAGGCTTGCCGGGGTACCGGGTCGAGGCATAGCGCGCGGGAATGACGATCAAAACTGACATTACGGTTTCTCCAAATCAACACCGGGGGCGTAGGCGATAAAAAAGGGGTTTTCAAAGCCCGGTTTGCCGTAGGCCAATGGTGTGTGGTCATCAAATCGCACGACTGCACCACCCGCACCCGTCAGGACCGCGTGGCCAGCGGCGGTGTCCCATTCCATTGTGCGGCCAAGCCGGGGATAAAGATCAGCCTCGCCAGTGGCGATAAGGCAAAACTTCAGCGACGACCCCGCGCTTTTCATGTCGGCGGTTGCGTATTTGGCGATGTAATCGTCCGTTGCCTGATCGCGGTGCGACTTGGACGCGATAATCAGAAGGGCGGAATTATCAGGTG
>CBDTVH010000054.1:0-9458 GCA_965363665.1 uncultured Yoonia sp.
CGTTGTTCTAAGATACCCCGATGGAAGTATGGTTACATTGGGTGATTTATCATACATCAGTCCCGGCTTTCGCCAGCCAAGACACCTTGGCCGGCGTTCTTTCGCCCATACGGCTGATGCCAGCCACTGACCCGGCGCGGCGTCCGGTCACGGCTCTTGTACGGCACGGCGGTGACCTTACCTGACGGAAGCAAACAAGAGAGGATTGTGCGATGAAATGCCCGATTGATGGTGCCACGCTTGTTATTTCTGATCGCAGCGGGGTTGAGATTGACTATTGCCCGGAATGCCGCGGCGTCTGGCTGGATCGCGGTGAGCTGGACAAGATCATCGAGCGTTCCATGGGGTCTGACGGCGACCAGGGAACGGCCCGCCGCGATGACCGTTATCAGGAACGCCCTCGCAAAAAGCGTGAAAGCTTCCTGAGCGAGCTTTTCGACTTTTAGGGGTGTCATCGTGGCCTGACGACGCTAGACCTCAAGCGTCAATGCAATGAGGTCAGCCATGCAGGTCGTTACACTGATCACCACGCCCACCGAACGCAATCTTGATGCGGCACTGGTGGATAGCCTGCGCAATGCCTGGGGCGGTGGTGACGCCACGTGGCTTGCCATTGATGAAGCGGCCGAGTTCGTCATCCCCGCCATCCCGGACAATCAATGGGACGTCTGGGCAGACTTGCAAAACGCCTGTGTTGATTTGATCGTCCAACCCCACGAAGGGCGACGCAAGAAGATGCTGCTGGCCGATATGGACAGCACCATGATCCGGCAAGAGTGCATTGATGAATTGGCCGCCGAGGCCGGTGTCGGCGCGCGCGTCGCCGATATCACCGCGCGCGCGATGAATGGCGCGTTGGATTTCGAAGAAGCCCTGATTGAACGCGTGGGTTTGCTCAAAGGTCTGCCGGAGGCCATGATCGAACAGGTTCTGGACCAGCGGATCACCCATATGCCGGGCGGCTATGAACTGGTGAACACCATGAAGGCCCATGGCGCCTATGCGGCGCTGGTATCAGGTGGGTTCACCGCGTTTACCGCCCGGGTTGCCGCGGCCCTAGGATTTGACGAACACCGCGCCAATACGCTGTTAATATCAGACGGCCAACTGACCGGTGATGTGCAGCGGCCCATCCTTGGCAAGGCCGCCAAGGTTGAAGCGTTAGAGGAAATCACCGTGCGTCTTGGCATATCCGAGCAGGACGTTCTGGCCGTAGGGGATGGCGCCAATGATCTTGGTATGCTGAAACGTGCGGGCACTGGCGTCGCCCTTCATGCCAAACCAACGGTGCAGGCCGAATGTGATATTCGCATCAACCACGGCGATCTGACGGCTCTTTTGTTCCTGCAAGGCTTTGGCCGGGATGAATTTGTCACCTGACGGCCCCTCCCGATATGATCCGGCGCCGACACGCGATTGCCAAATATCAATCCTGTCCCGGCGGATCGCGATAATCAGACGCACACTTGGCAATTTTTCCCCAACCAAAGGAGAGAACCAATGAAGCGTATCATTGCAACGACACTGGCTGTGACGACCGTCTTCTTTACGCAAGCCTGTGAAAACCTGACACCGGAACAGCGCACCGTCGTGGGTGTCACGGGCGGTGCCGCAGCGGGTCTGATCACCGCAGATATCCTTGATGCCGATCGCGATTGGCGCGTGATTGCAGCACTGACCGGCGCGGCGGTCGGCACACTGGTGGCGCAAAACGATGCCACGCGAGAGTGCGCCTACGCACGCGGTGACGGAACCTACTTCACCGCACCCTGCCCATAACGCACCAAGGCCGGGACTGGCTCTTGCATTCGGCGGCGGCTCTGCGCCACATAGCGGCATGGACAAATCACTCAAGCCCGCCACTATCGCCGCCCATGCCGCAGGGGCCACTGATCCGCAGTCAGGCGGTGTGGTTCCGGCTTTACAGCCCTCAACCACGTATCTGCGGGATGAAAACTATGATCTGGTGCGGTCGGACAACATCTATGCGCGCGCGGATTCCGATAATCTGCGGCAAGCCGAAGAGGTTTTGCGCCGCCTGGAAGGTGCCGAGGAAACCTTGCTTTTTCCGTCGGGCATGGCCGCGATTGCTGCCGTGTTCCGGACCTTGCCAAATGGCGCGACCGCGATTGTGCAATCAGGTATCTATTGGGGCACGACCGCGTGGATCAGGGATTTTTGCGCGCGACGGGCGATCAACCTGATTGAGGTGGACGCAGAGGCCGTTCTTGCAACGTGCAAATCACGGCAGGCCAATCTGGTTTTCATCGAAACCCCTTCGAACCCATGGCTGAAAACCGTCGATATCCGCGCAATTGCTGATGCCACAACCGCAACAGTTGTCGTCGATGCGACCGCCGCGACGCCGGTTCTGACGCGGGCGTTGGATTTTGGGGCTGATATCGTGATGCATTCCGCGACCAAGGGGATCAACGGGCACTCTGATGTGCTTGCCGGTGTGCTTTCGACCAAAGCAGCGGATGCTGAAATCTGGACCATGATCCGTGCAGACCGCAAAATGGCAGGCGCGATCCTTGGTCCGTTCGAGGCGTGGTTGTTGACCCGTGCGATGCGCACGCTTCCATTGCGGGTTGAGCGGATGTCGCAAAACGCGCAAACACTGGCAGAGCATCTGCTGGCCCATGATGCCGTCGAAGATGTATTCTATCCGGGCTTGCCCACGCACCCGGGGTTTGAGGTTGCCAAACAACAGATGACGGGTGGCTTTGGCAGTCTTTTGTCGGTGATCGTGAAAGGCAGCAGGGCGGACGCGCTGCGCGTCGTCGGAAAGCTGCAATTATTCCTGCGCGCCACGTCGCTGGGCGGCGTCGAAAGCTTGGTGGAACACCGGCACACGATTGAACCGCATACCGGTATTCCTGAAACCTTGATCCGCGTGTCGGTCGGGATCGAGGATATTGGCGACCTGATCGCCGATTGGGATCAGGCGCTGGCTTAGGCCTCGGTCGGGCCGCCAGCCTCTTTCCAATCGTTGAAACCGCCGACGTTCACGACGTTGCTATAGCCCATATCCTTCAGCGTCTTGCCCGCCAAAGCAGCCTGACCGCCCGCACCGCAGATCAGGCACAATTCGGCATCCTTTTCAAAGAACGGCTTGTGAAATTGCGTGTTTGGGTCTGCGGCGAATTCGATAAAGCCACGCGGCACGCGCTCGGCCCCCGCGATTGTCCCTGAGGCCGCGATGTCTGCGCTGTCACGCACGTCGATAAACGTCGCACCACCTGCGGCATGTTTTGCAACCGCGTCTTCGCTGCTGATGCGTGGTACTTCGCCATTGGCCGCGTCGAGGTAGTCTTTTGCAGATTTCATATCTGAGCCTTCCATATTTCCTGGTGTTCTTGAGTAAAGAAAACGAACGGGGACACCTTTCGTTCCATATGAAACCTAGCCCTGGATCGTGCGTGACCAAGTGGTGATGCCGTTTCGATACCAAAGATAATCAGGATGCCTGGCCACCAGACAAAAAAAGCCCGGACACAAGGTCCGGGCAAGTCCAACAGGGAGGTGGAGATATAGACCCGATCTCCTGCGGGATCTTGGGAACCCGGTGATCAAGAAAAGGGAGGCTCAAAATCACCGGGCTGGAGTACTACGCCACCAATCTATAGCCGCCAGATTCGGTCACAAGAAGGCGGGCATTTGACGGATCTGGTTCTATTTTTTGGCGAAGACGGTAAATATGTGTCTCTAATGTGTGCGTGGTCACGCCCGCATTATAGCCCCAAACCTCGTGCAGAAGCACATCACGCGCGACAACACCCTCGGTCGCGCGGTAGAGGAATTTGAGGATATTCGTCTCTTTTTCGGTCAGGCGAACCTTCTTGTCATCCTCGGTCACCAGCAGCTTTTGCGCAGGTTTAAACGTATATGGCCCAAGCTGGAAAACCGCATCTTCGGACTGTTCGTGCGTGCGTAACTGGCTGCGGATGCGGGCCAAAAGTACGGGGAATTTGAAGGGCTTGGACACATAATCATTGGCCCCGGCATCAAGGCCCAAGATCGTGTCTGCATCGCTGTCCTGCGCGGTCAGCATCACGATCGGACACTTCACGCCCTGCTTGCGCATCAGGCGACACAGCTCGCGTCCGTCGGTGTCAGGCAGGCCTACATCGAGGATCATCAGATCGTAAAGACCTTCCTTTGCTTTCACCATGGCGCTGGCACCATCGTCTGCCTCAAAAACGTCAAAGTCTTCGGTCATCAGCAGTTGCTCGCCCAGCGCTTCGCGCAGGTCATCGTCGTCATCGACAAGTAGAATCTTTTTGAGCTGTCCCATGACATCCTCCTTCGTTACGGGATAGATTTGTGGTCTGTTAACGTTCGAGACAACCAATCGCTTCACCGTTTCACACGGACGTGTGATTTGACGTGCAATTGTTTCACTTTGCCGCTGAAACGACTATCTGTTGAAACAAACAAGAGGCCGAGAGCAATGGGATTTGCCCCCGACATTACAGAACGGCTGGCCCGCGCCCGCGCCGATCTGCGCATGGGCGTGCCTGTCGTGCTGGACGGGGGTGCCTTGGTGCTGGCCGCTGAGACGCTGGATGCCGCGCGTTTGGCTGATTTGCGGACATTGGGCGGGCAGGCCGTTCTTGCCGTGACTGGATGGCGGGCCGAGACGCTGAAGGCGCGTGCCTATGACGGCGATATCGCCCGGATCGTGTTGCCGCCCGATGCGACGTTAAGCTGGGTTCGTGCATTGGCTGATCCCGCCGATGATTTACGATCGCCGATGAAAGGGCCGCTGCACACCGCGCGCGAAGGGTCTGCGGGTCTGCACCGCGCGGCGATTGCCATGGTCAAGGCCGCGCGGCTTTTGCCCGCCGCCATCGTGCTGGCTTTGGACGACGCTTCTGGCTTTGCCGCACAGCACAACCTTACGCTGGTTCCCGCTGATGCGGCCCTCGACACCGGGCTCAGCCCGCTGAACCCCATCATTTCCGCGCGTCTGCCGTTGGATGTGTCCGAGGCGGGGCGCCTGCACATATTCCGCCCTGACGACGGCGCAGAAGAGCATTATGCCGTCGAGATCGGCAAACCGGACCGCAGCCAGCCTGTGTTGTCGCGCCTGCATTCGGCCTGCTTCACCGGGGACTTGCTGGGGTCGTTGAAATGCGATTGCGGCCCGCAGTTGCGGGGTGCTTTGGCGCAGATGGGAACCGAAGGGGCCGGGGTGCTGCTTTACCTCAATCAGGAAGGGCGCGGGATCGGGCTTGCCAACAAGATGCGCGCCTATTCCTTGCAGGATCAAGGGTTTGACACCGTTGAGGCCAACCACAGGCTTGGCTTCGAAGATGACGAACGTGATTTCCGCATCGGTGCTGAAATCCTCAAACGCATGGGGTTCGGGGCGGTCCGCTTGCTGACCAACAATCCCGCCAAGGTCGCGCGGATGGAACACTGCGGGATCACAGTGACCGAGCGGGTGCCGCTTAAAGTGGGTGGGAACGCACATAACCATGCGTATCTGGCGACGAAAGCCGCCAAATCAGGGCATCTGCTGTGAAGTAGACACCGGCACCCGCGCGAAGGCATGCCGGTCAACGGCACAGCAGGTCTAGGCGTTCAGCAATTTCTTGCGAGAGGCGTATTCCTCTGCGTCAATCTCGCCGCGCGCGAAACGCATATCGAGTTCTGTGATGGCCTTGGATTTTCCAGTCTGGTAACCGCCCTGATCAAAACCACGCACCAGCCAAATCACACCTGCGACGACCAGTCCCAGGACAATGATCCAAAGCACCGGTCCAAACATCATGTTGACGCCGTGGCCATAGTTGGGGTCCATCATCTGCCCATAGCCTTGCGGGTCAGCGGCGGCGGGGGTGGCAAGAAAAATCGAGAAGAGAGCGAGAGGTTTCATTTCAGGCACTTTCTTTGGAGCAACTATGTTTACACTACGTCGCTTTGGGTTCCGGGAAGTTGATTTTAGTCAATGCGTCGAACCCGGGAATGAACTCGGCCCTTTCGATGCGCAGACGCCCGCGATAGCTTGCCATCATGAAATCAACTGATCTTGTTCTGACCCCTACTCATCTGCGCTTTTTGGGCCGTCGTTTCCCTTGCACCATCGGGCGTGGCGGTCTGACGGATCGCAAGAAAGAAGGCGATGGGGCAACACCGCGAGGCACGCACCGGCTTGTGGGCATGCTTTATCGGCCTGACCGTATGGCCCGCCCGGCCGATTGGGCGCTGCCTATCGGCCCGTCTGATCTGTGGTCTGATGATGTGCGCGACGAAGACTACAACATGATGGTGCGCGCACCGCATGCCTACAGCCATGAACGGCTGCGCCGCGCTGATCCGATGTATGATTTGGTCATCCTGACCGACTGGAACTGGCCCTATGCCGTCAAAGGTCGCGGCTCGGCCATCTTCATTCACGCGTGGCGCGGTCCGGGCCGCCCCACGGCAGGTTGTGTGGCGTTTCGCCCAGACCATCTGCGCTGGATTGCCGCCCGTATTCGTCATGAAACGCGCCTTGTTATCGCATAACGAATGGCATTGCGCTTTATCTTGGGCCACATCACAAGGGACGCCCAATGAAAGACCAAGGCCCACTCATGACCCCAGACGAAATCGCTGAACTGCCCTATCGCCCCTGTGTCGGTATCATGCTGGCCAATCCGCGTGGGCATGTTTTTGTTGCCCAACGCAAGGACCGTGACACCGATGCGTGGCAAATGCCCCAGGGTGGCGTGGATAAAGGCGAAAACTGCCGCGATGCGGCCCTGCGCGAGCTTGAGGAAGAAACCAGTGTTGCCCCCAAACTGATCACGATCGAAGCAGAAAGCGAGGGTCTGATCCGCTATGACATCCCGCATGACCTGGTGCCGCATATCTGGAAAGGCCGCTACCGCGGGCAGGAACAGAAATGGTATCTGATGCGGTTTCACGGGCTGGATAACCAGATTGACCTGAACACCCAGACACCCGAGTTTACTGCTTGGCAGTGGATGGCCCCTGATCAACTGGTCGACAGTATCGTTCCCTTCAAACGCCAGGTTTATCAGCAGGTACTTGCGGAATTCGGTCCCAAGCTTTGATCTTGACGCATTGCCGCCAAGGATCTGTGCCTGCCGGACGTCATACTTGGGACCATTGCAAAGGAGATACCCGATGAAACCCTTTCTTCTTGCCGCAGCCCTTGCGGCCATCGCTGGCCAAGGCCACGCATTAAGCTGCATGCGCCCTGATCCGATCGAGACGTTTCAGCGGTTGGCCGCAGCGCCTGAAAGCTATTTCGTGCTTTATGGGCAGTTGACCTTCGATGAGGCAGACCTGCCCGCTGGCGTGTCGATGGATCAAACGCGCAACCCTGATCCGATTGCGGCGCGTTTCAATGGCAAAGGCCTGACACCCGACGGCTTTACCCACGACTATGTCAGCGACGTGATATTGCAGATCGGATGTGCCGGCCCTTGGTGTGGGTCGGCCCGCAGTGGCGTCGATGCGGTCTATTTTGTCGCTGTCACCGATCCGCCCGTTACGGTGCAGGCCGGTCCTTGTGGCGGCATGATATTCGAGGAACCCACCGACGCCGTGCTGGACATGCTGGCCAGCTGCATGCAGGGCGGGCCCTGTTCACCGCAGCCGTTGCAATAACGCCAGCGACGGATGCCCGTCAGGCGGCAGACCAACGGTGCGCTGATAGGCCCGGATCGCTGCACGAGAGTTCGGACCGATCCGCCCATCCACCCCACCGGTCGAGAACCCCGCGTTCGTCAGCCTTTGCTGCAATTCGCGTCGTTCCGCGCTGCGCAGGCGCCGTTCGTCAGCGGGGAAAGCGCTTTGTAGCGGGCCTGCGCCGCGAATACGGTCCGACAGATGACCAACCCCGATGATATAAGCCTCTGCGTTGTTATAACGCCCGATGACGTCGTAATTGCGGAATAACAAAAATGCGGGGCCACCTGCGCCCGTTGGTGTGCTTAGCGTGGCATCGCCATAGTTCGGGACAGGCCGACCGTCCGTTCCAACAACGCCCACGCGTGCCCAATCGCCGGGGCTGCGCGTCACCGTGCGCCCCGTCTGGCCATAGTCGAAGCCACGTGGCAAGCGCACCTCAACGCCCCAAGGCTGGCCCTTGCGCCACCCAAAGCGGCGGAAGTAAGCGGCGGTCGAGGCCAGCGCGTCGCTTGGATCATCCGCCCAGATATCGCGGCGTCCGTCACCTGTGAAATCTACCGCATAAGCCTCGTATGATGTTGGAATAAACTGCGTGTGCCCCATCGCACCGGCCCATGATCCGGTCATGTTGCGCGGGGCGACATCGCCATTTTGCAGGATCTTCAAAGCCGCGATCAACTGGCTTTCAAAAAACGCACCGCGCCGCCCGTCATAGGCCAGCGTCGCTAGCGTCGAGATCAGCGGCGTATCACCCCGGCGCTGCCCGTAATTGCTTTCCATCCCCCAGACGGCCACGACCACATGGGGTTCAACATCGAACCGCGCCTCGATCTGCGCAAGCACGTTGGCATAGCGCTGGACCATATCGCGCCCGTTGCTGACGCGTGCGTCGGACACGGCGGTCGCCATGTAATCGGCCAAGGGGCGTACGAATTCGGATTGGTTGCGATCGCGTTCGATACTGTCCGGCAGATAGCGGATGTCGGCAAAGGCCGCGTTGAACGTCCTGTCACTGATCCCTGCCGCGCGCGCGCGACCGCGAAACCCGGCGATCCAGTTTTGAAACCCTGACGCCTGGGCGGTTGCCAACGTCGGCATTACCAGACTGGTTAGACTTGCTGCGATAAACTGCCTGCGGTGCATTCTTGCCTCCTTTTTTGGGACAGCTTACCGCAAACGTGCCGATGTGAAAGTCACAGGTTCGTTGCGGGTCAATTTTTTGCCGAAGGCCCCCGTTTGATGGGCGGCCCGTGAGTGTTAGGCTTCCGCAAATGACCGATATGCGCACACCGCCCTTCGCAAACCCCGCAGTTGCCGCCGCCTATGCGGCGCTACCGCTATCTGCCCGCCCAGCGGCCTTGATGTTGCGCGATTTGGTTTTTGAAGTAGCGGCCCAAACCCCAGAAGCAGGACCGATTGAAGAGACACTGCGCTGGGGCCAGCCGTCTTATATCACGCCGAAAGCGAAATCAGGCTCGACCCTGCGTATCGGGGCGACCAAGACGGGCGAGGCGGCGCTCTTTGCTCATTGCGGGACGCGGATCATCAGCAGCTACGCCGCGACATTCCCTGATCTTGATCGGATTGAAGGTAACCGCGCCGTGATCTTTGCAAGCCCAAAGGACATATCGCCAGATCGAGTCAGCCTGCTAATCCGGCATGGGCTGACCTACCACGTTAAGCCCGGCTAAACGGGCCCTCACTTGCGCGTGCGTTTGACCTTCCGCGCGGTTTTCGCGGCCTTCTTGCGCGCAGACCCCATCTTGCGCCGTGGCGGTTTGCCGCGCCCTTTGGACGGGCCGCGTGGC
>CBDTVH010000055.1:0-9415 GCA_965363665.1 uncultured Yoonia sp.
TCTTTTTCAAAACCTGATGCGACGCTTTATTTTCGACGAAGTACCCCGACTTCAGGCTATCTTGCGCTGTCGTTTGAAAGTGATAATCCACGACGGCTTGCGCAGCTTCAGTGGCATAACCCCGCCCCCAAGCGTCCTGCGCCAGCCAATAGCCAAGCCCGTCATCCAGACCGATGGTTCCCACATACCGATCATCCGCCCAGATGAACCAAGAAACGGTCCGCCCCTTGATACATTCGTTGATGAACCACTGCGCGTCCGTAATCCCGTAAGGGAACGGCACGACGGTCAACCAACGGCTGACAGCGAAGTTGTTCAGTGCTTTGGCAACGACCCGCGCATCCCGCATTTCTGGTGCGCGCAGGATCAGCCGTTCGGTCCGCAATGTCGGAACAGTCATGACCCCAGTTTAAGCGTATAGGTCCATGTCGGCACGGTTGCATTGCGCGAAACAGAAAACGCCTCGGCATCGCCCAGATAATCAAAACCGCAATTGGTCAGCACGCGGGCAGAACCAGGGTTGTCCTGAAACACCTCTGCGAAAATACGGTCGGACTGGTGCGGGTTGGCGGCAATCAGCGTGCGCACGGCTTCGGTGGCAAAGCCGGTGTTCCAAAATGCCGGTGCGATCCAATAGAAAATCTCGGATTGGGCGCGGTCCATATGTTCAAGACTGATCAGGCCCAACGCCTCGGCATGACCATAGGCAGACCCGTCGATGACCCAAACATCCTCTGTCCGGTCTGGTTGGGTGGCGCGTTCGATCATCGCCTCTACCGCGCCGGGGGGCAGCGGGTGCGGCATCGCGCGGGTCCCGCGCGCCACACGGTCGTCACTTGCGTACATGGCGATCAACCCGGCGTCGGATTTCCGGCACGGTCGCAGCACGAAGCGATCCGCCTGAATGGTGTCTTGCACGGTGATTTCCTCATGGCGCATTGCTTTCCCTCCTCGAAAACAAGTCGATCCTTGCCCACCCCTTAAGCCGACATGGTGGCAAAACTATGAATAAAAAAGAGGGACCGGTGAAAACCGATCCCCCAAAATTTTCTACCTTGGATATATCGGCTTATTCAGCGGCCTCCGCCACTGGAAGGACCGAAATAAAGGTGCGGCCTTTCAGGCCTTTGTGGAACTTCACTGCGCCATCGACAGTCGCAAAGATCGTGTGATCCTTGCCCATACCAACGCCCATGCCTGGCCACATCTTTGTGCCACGCTGGCGCATGATGATGTTGCCGGGAATGACAGATTCGCCACCGAATTTCTTTACGCCAAGACGACGACCCGCTGAGTCGCGTCCGTTACGGGATGAACCGCCTGCTTTTTTATGTGCCATTTGGTCTCTCCTTAGCCTTTTGCCAGCTCAGCCGCTTGCGCAATCCAGCCTTCACGTTCGATACGGCCTTTGAACGACAGTTTCTCGTCCATAGCAGCCACATCATCTTCCGTCCATGCTGCGATCTGGGCGAATGTTGTCACACCCGCTTCGAGCAGCTTCTTCTCAAGTGCCGGGCCAACGCCAGACAACTGCTTGAGGTCATCCGCGCCAGCAGCCGCTTTTGGCTCTGCTTTCGCTTTCGGTGCAGCTTTTGCCTTTGGTGCCGCCTTTGGCTTTTCAGCTTTTGGTGTCGATGCACGCTCAGCAGCCGCAGCTGCCTTTTTGGATGTCGGTGCGCCGTTCGCGCCGGTCACATAGGCCATACCCGCGCCGGAAACAGCCGCCATCACGCCAGACTTGTCTGCACCTTTTTCAAGGATCTCCGCGATGCGGACCAATGTCAGTTGCTGACGGTGGCCTTTCGTGCGCTGCGAGCCGTGCTTACGGCGACGCTTTACGAAGTTGATCGTCTTTTCGCCTTTGATCTGGTCAATCACCTCGGCCTGCACGCCAGCGCCTGCAACCGTTGGAGTGCCCACTGTGGATCCAACCATCAGCACTTCGTTGAATTGAACTTTGTCGCCTGCTTTCGCTGCAAGCTTTTCGACACGCAATACGTCGCCAGAGGCCACTTTGTACTGCTTGCCGCCGGTTTTGAGAACCGCAAACATGATGTTTTCCTTTATCTTTCGCGTCTCTGAGGCCCCGGTTCGATCCGGCGTTTGATACCTGTGGACAGCGCGCCCTTAGGCGAGTTTTCGCATATCATCCTGCAAGAGCCTTGCAGAGATGGCGCTGTATCTGACCAATGCCCCTGTAAGTCAACACCAAAAAGAAGGTGAAACACCCATGCGCTGGCCCATGATTGCCGTTATTTTGTCCACTGCCTGCACGCAAGAGGCAAATCACCTTGGCAATCCGCTGGCGCTGCCTGTCACGGGCTTTGGCACGGTCATCGGCAACGCAGCTTACGAAAAGCGCCGGGGTGCGGTCGAGCTGATCGTGAAATCCAATTATGAAGAGATCAAGACCGATATCCGCGCCGGTGGCGGACCTGTTCTGAACAAGGCGATGGATGCCGCCGGTATCCCCGAACGTGACCGCCCTGCCCGGCTTATTCAGCTGCAATCCGATATGGGGCTTTACCAGGCAACGCCCGGTGCGCTTGTCACGGCCCTGATGGTATACGGCGGCTAGAAATCGGCCAGCAGGCTGTCGCGCTTGGCAACCAGATCCCAGAACGCTTTGGACTTGGAAATATCATCCGCGACATCTGTGGGGATCCCGCGCGCGATCATACGATCATAGAGGGTCTGCGGATAACCCGGTGTCACAGGTGGGACACTGACCATTGCGTTGATATCGGCCGCGACACCCGCAGCTTCAGGCGGGCAGCCGCGCGTGGTGTTGCCATTGACGCCACGTCCGTCTGCTTGCAGTTTGGCAACCGCCGCGAAATAGATCGTACACTCCGCCTCCAGTAGTTGCGCCTGACGCGGATCATCAGCGGGCAAATCGGGCTGTGGCGCAATCGCGGCGGTTTGATCACATGCGGCAAGCAAACCAAGCGCGACGACAGCATACTTAAGTGAAGGCAATGGGGAACGTCCTTTTGTGTTCGGTTGTCGGGCCAGACTACTTGGCCCTGCGCCGATGCCAAGGGCCGATCCTTACAATTCCTGACTGATCATGAACCGCGAAGAGGCCAGCCCAAGCCCGCGTGAGATATCTTCAAACATCCCGTCAAAGGCCGCGAACAGCGCATCACTCATGTCCTGCCCCGCTTCGGTCTTTGAGAATGCGATATAGGCCTCGAGTTCCGCATCAGACAGCGGCTGATAGGCCATCAGCAGGAACGAATAGACCCACTCGGTCGTGTCGCTGCGCACATCAGGTTCCTGCGCCCAGACGTCCTGCAGCGCGGTTTCCGCCGTGACACCCGCCGGCATGGCACCACCGTCGATCAGGCCCGTGTAAAACGCATAGCTGGAATTCAGCGACCCGACGACATTTGCTTCAATCAGATCGTTGACCTCGACGAACTCCTTCACCATCAAATAGCGCGCCGTCTCATCCATCATGGCGATGGCGGCACTTTCCTTGCTCGCCTCCTCTACCGCATCATCAAGCAGGGCGCGGCGCGCGCTCACTTCAAGATCAACGATCTTTTCACCCGGTTGGGACGTAAAGAATGCCAGCATGGCATCAATATCATCGCCTGCAATGGCTTCGGCAAATGCGCCGCGCACCTCTTCATACATGGTCTGCGTGTCGTAGATGGCCGAAACGGCCATATCCCACTGCTCAGAAGGGCCACCGGGCAGCATATCAACAGCCAGGGTTTCACCATAGGCCAGCCCCTCTTCGCGCATGATTTCGATCATTTCCGGCATGCCGAGGGCTTCCAGTAACTGATCCGCCTTTACCTGATCAGTCGGCTGCGCCCAAAGCGGCGCGATCGACAGTGAGAAGGCAAAAACAAGCGGGGTCGCGAAACGGTTCATAGCAAGCCTCGTCAATAATGCGTTGAACAACAGATAAGTCGCTGACCCTGTCTTTGCCAAGTGCGCGCACGCAATTGTCAGGACGGCGCAAATTGGTCTTGCGCAGAACTGCCACGCACAGTACCACGCCCCCTGATCCCCGCGGAGAGGTGCCGGAGTGGTCGAACGGGGCGGTCTCGAAAACCGTTGTGGGTGCAAGCCCACCCAGGGTTCGAATCCCTGTCTCTCCGCCACAAATTACATACACACGCACTCTACTATACGAAGGCGCTGTGGCGCACGGCCCCCCAAAATACCGTTTACCAATAAAAAACGGGCCCGTGACGGCCCGCTTTCGTTGCAGTTGTTTTGCGCAACTACATCAGGTTTTGCACATTGATACCGAAGGTGACCGCGCCGATTACCTCGCCCGTTGCCGGGTCTGCGA
This sequence comes from uncultured Yoonia sp., assembly GCA_965363665.1. Lineage (GTDB taxonomy): Bacteria > Pseudomonadota > Alphaproteobacteria > Rhodobacterales > Rhodobacteraceae > Yoonia. The sequence goes on from CBDTVH010000055.1 coordinate 4,313, forward strand.
TCGCAAGCGACGCCTGCGATTGGTAGAACCCGGTGCTGTCGTCGAATTCGACCTCGCTGATGTGCAAAGCGTCAGGACCGACAGGATAGGTTTGCTGCCATTTCGCTTCATCGCCCTGCCAATAGTCCGATGTTACGGCACTTTGCGCGACATTCAGGCCTTTGTTGTCCATGATGAACACTTCGGTCACGAACCCTGCGGTCGCGTCCTGTTGTTCCATCAACCAGTTGGACACGGCCCCTGACAGAAGCTTGTCGATCAGCGGCCCGCCGCCCTCGCCTGCTTCTGCGCGCCACTGCTGGTCAAGCGCGATGACAGCGTCTTCGGACAGCCCGTCATGTTCCGCGTTTTGCGCCTTGATCGCGGCAATCAGCGCGGGGTCACTCAGCCAACCGGCCAGTTCGTCACGTGCATAGGCCTCAAGCGGGACGCGGTAAACGCCATCCTGACCCGGGGTCGCTATCAGATAAAGCGTGATCGTGTTGTTCATGGCAACGGAAAGCGCGTCTGACAGTGATGCCGCCGCATTGACCATCTCGGCTGTCGGGCGTTCGCCGGCAATCGCGGCATCAAAGATGCCTCGCTGCTCTTGCCACAGCGCCAAGGTGGCTTCGATACTTTCGCGCACCGCGTCAGTCGGGGGCGGGTTGATGCCCGCACCGGGGAACCCATCGCGCAACGCAATCAACGTCTGCCCGAAAAGATCAACGGTCGCTTTCAGATCCTCCTGCGTTTCGGATTGCCCCGTGCCCGTCGCCAGTTCACACATCTCGCGTGTCATGCGATATGCAAGAGCGCGCTGTCTGATGGCAAAGTTCAAAACGGTCGCGTCGCTTTGCAAAAGCTGCTGCGGGTCGGAATACTGCCCCGACACAACCGAAGCGAGCTGTTCGGTCTGCTCGAACAAGGCTGCATAGCCATTCACGATCAGTTCCGCGTCGCCACCCGATGCTGAACCTGAGGCAAGCCGTGCCGCTGCCGCATCCAGCGGTTGCCATATTGCGGCCGTTTCATTCAACGCGGTCAATGTGCGTCCGCGCCTTTCGGCACCGGGCATGCCCAGGGCGGGGTTGCCGTTGACCAAGCCCTCAATGATCCGGTCAAAGTCAGCGCGCGCATCCGCCAGTTCAAGCTGCGCTGTCTCAACGCCGATACCGCCGTTTACGCGGCAACTGGCGGATGCAACGGCCTCTGTCAACGATCGCAGACTTGCCGAACGGCTGACGCGCGCTTTGCCACCTGTGTAAAGTGTTCGGTCAATGGATTGCGCCTCGGCTGCATTCGGGCCAATCAGACCGACACCGGGCACCGCTGCAACTGCAAGGGCGACGCAGATCGACTTTGTGAGGGCACGTCTTGGATGCGGCGGGCGACCGGCCGCATTGGCAAGTGTCTTAGGTGTGGTTTTCATACCGTAGTTCCTATCGTGTTCATTCGGTTGACCGGACAGGTAATCGGCGGACATGCACTTACACTGCTTACTATTTCAACACAAATTCAACTCATTAAGATGTCCACGATCAGGACCAGAGTTCAGCGGGACCTTCTTTGAACAAGGGCGTACAATGCAGATGTTCAAAAGACGCCGGACCGGAGTATGGCCCGTTTTTGTGTGGGCCACCGCACATTCGCAAATCCCGAACGTGCATTCAGTCCAGACTGGCAACTCTCTTGTGGCAGGCCGGTGTATTGTTGCAGCGATCCGCATCCTGTTGAACGCGTATCGCTGCCAGTCACTTAGCTCTCAACTGTCTTGGATATCCAAACCTCGACGCGACGGTTGATACCGCGCCCGCGCTCTGAGATGTTGCAGGCGGATGGGGCGATTTCGCCGTAGCCAGTTGTCGACATCTTGATGTTGCCCAGTTGGTCGCCGGCAAAGGCGCGCATCTCTTCCATCACGGCGGCGGCGCGCTGTTCGGCCAGACGCTGGTTGGCATCGAAGGCACCGACATCATCGGTAAAGCCCACAAACGTCACTTCGGTTCCGTCAGGCGCACGTTGCAGGTAGGCAAGCAGGCGTTCCATGTCCAAAAGGCCACGCTCGTCGATCTTTGATGATCCTGTGCGGAAACGGAAAGTTGTCGACAAACGATCATGCTTATCCATTTCGGCAAGCATATCGGCCATGATTTCACCTTCGAAACCGACGTCATAGCGTGCGACCTCGTCGATCAAAGCGGCGCGGCGCGCGTCGCCTTCGGCTTGGCTGCGGCGCAGGATGCCAAGGTCAATAAAGCCTGATTTCCCGATAACCGCGTCGGCCTCGGTGGACACGACGAAATCAAGGAACTGTTGTGTCGATGCATTCATGTTGTCTGCACGGTTGTAGAGGTACATCCGGCGGCTCAGTGTGTATTCTTCGGTCTTGGCCGAGAATGCATCTGGCGTTGTCGCAATCCCACATTCGTTCACAAGTGTCAGTGGCTTCGCGCCACGCTGGAATGCGTACCCAAGATAGCCGATCGCGTTCCGGTCGTGGAACATGACATTGGACAAAACCTGATCGTCGGCGGAAATGCCCTGCGGGCGGAACGCTGGACGCTCATCACCAAACAGATAGGTCATGAAATAGTCATAGCTTGCCGAGTCTTCTTCATGCGAGATCACGTTGATCGGACGGTCCGGGCCGCCAACTTGTGACCAGTTCGTGATTTCGCCCGAGAAGATGCCGGCAAGCTGATCTTTGTTCAACTGCTCGACCGGGTTGTCCGCGTGCGTCACGACAACCATGCTGTCAACCGCGATGATGTGTTCCTGGTTCGGGCTGACCATGCTGCCTGCACCATCCGCACGCAGTGCGCGCGCTTCGTCCACCGTGATGCGACGTGATGACATCCCGATATGTGCTTCAGTTGCCAAAAGTGCCTCAAACGCGTTGTTGTCGTTTGTCGTTGACACCAGATAGGCGCCGATTTCGTCGCCGAAACCGCCGTCGTCAATCAGTGTCGCCACGGTCTGACCGGCAGCGGCGTTGGTCAGTTCGGCGTCAGCATCAAGTGCCGCTGCGAAGCCCGTCATCAGCAAAGGCATCATACCCTGGCCGATCGAGTCTGACCCGACGATTGTGACGTCCGCGGAAATACCTTCAAAGGATGGGCATGCCGCCCCTTCGCAGACCATGCTGCTAGCCGCGATGCGCAATTCACCAAGTGCTGTGCGCACGATGTAGGTGTCATCCCGGAAGTCGATGAATTCGCCGGTCACATTGATCGTGCCGTCTGTTGATCTCAGCGTGACTTCTGCAGCGATACCTGCGGAAGGCAACAAGAGCCCGGATGCCAGCGCAATCGTCGCTGCCGATGTTTTCAGTTGTTTCTTGAGATTGAACGCCACTGTCATCTCTCCTACCTAAATTCCTAGTGTGATCGGGCCCGTTCCGGGGACCCAAAAATCGATCCAAAAACAACACTTTCGGACCGCCTTAATTACCCTCAGATACAAAGCTGCAAAATTGGCGCAAATTGTGTCCAAATATTGTTTCTTTCTGAGGCATTTCTTGACGTATCGTCTGCGTGAAAAGCAGGAAATTTTGGTCTCTGACGAAACACGTGTTTCGCCAAACCACGGCTATTGCGTTGTTTTCGTGACGAAACCCAATGCAGTTTCTTCATCAAGCTTTACGGCGGCCGACGTTTTGAATTACGCCAACTGGTGAAAATCTGACGTGTAATATGCAGGGAAACATATATTGTGTTTCGCGAATATAAACAATTTCCGTCTTCGGCATAAGTCAGATGAGTCGTCCGTCAAGATAGCAAAAAATGCCTCTAAAATCCACAATTGTCGCCCGTGCTGCCAAAGCTGTTCGGGCACTTACATCGTTTTCGTGCCGGTCACCCTCAGCGCAAACCTGTGTCGCCGCGAATTAGACTGGCCTAATCACCATCCGCCACGCCTTCGGCCCGTTTGCGCGCGCGCCGTGCACGGTAACTTGGCAAGAGCACCAGAAAGCCCGCCAGCACCAACAGCCCAAGCGTCATCGGGCGTGCGATAATGAAATCAAGGCCACGATACAGCTGCATCGAGCGGGCGAAATTATCTTCCAGCATGGTGCCCAGAATGAAACCGATCAGAAGCGGTGCAAGCGGATAGTCGGCAAAGCGGAAAATCGTTGCCATGACACCAAGCCCGACTAGCAATAGCAACTCAGTCGCATTGTTTTGCCCGATGTAGGCCCCCATCAACGTAAAGAACAGGATGAACGGGATTAGATAATTGCGCGGAATGGACAGGATCTTGGCGATATAGGGGATCAGCGGTAGGTTCAAAACCAAAAGTACCAGATTGCCGATGAACATCGAGATGATAACGGCCCAGAAGATTTCCGGCGTGTCGGTCATCAGGCGCGGACCGGGTGTCACGTTCAGCGCAATAAGCGCACCAAGCAGAATGGCCGTCGTGCCGGACCCGGGAATACCCAAGGTCAGCAATGGGACGAACGATCCGGTACAGGCCGCATTGTTCGCGGTTTCAGGCGCAGCCAGCCCTTTGACCGACCCTTTGCCGAATTCCGCCTGCTCTTCGCCTTTGGCGATGTTGCGTTCAACCGCATATCCAAGGAAGGACGCAATCGTCGCCCCTGCCCCCGGCAACACCCCGATAAAGAAGCCTTGCACGGATTGACGCCCGATCACAGGCAGCATGGCGCGGCCCTCTTCGCGCGAAAAGCGCAGGTTGGTGATCTTGTTGCTACCGCCCTCAGCATTGCTGGCCCCGCGCGCGGGGTTCAGCACAAGGAACATCGCCTCGGGCAACGCAAACATCGCCATCGCCAGCGTGATAAAGCTGATGCCCGATTGCAGGTCCATCATGCCCATCGTGAAACGAGGCATGTTGAACAAGGCCCCCTCGCCCACAGTGGCCAGGATCAACCCAAGGATCGTCATCATCAGGGCCTTGGCAACCTGACCCGTGCCGGCAAAGGCGGCAATCGCAGACAGGCCAACGACCATAAGCGCGAAATATTCCGCAGAATGGAACAACAGCGCGACAGAAGACAACGCGGGCGCAAAGATCATCAACAGGATCGCGCCAATTGTGCCGCCCGCAAAACTGGCGACCGCCGCAATTGTCAGCGCCTTGCCCGCCTGCCCCTTTCGG
>CBDTVH010000056.1:0-9389 GCA_965363665.1 uncultured Yoonia sp.
TTGAGCAAATCTGCTTCCAATGGAACCGTGAGTAACGCTTCCATTTCGGCAGCAACCGCCGCGTCATGCAGTTCGGGCGCAAGCCCGGTCGTGACGGTTTCGCGCAGTTTGGCGTTCATGTCACGCAATTGCACGTTTGAGGCGCGCAATTGTTGCAGCTCTTCATCCAGCTTCATCAGATGTTTGCTTTGGGTCTCGGCGCGCAACGTCAGATTGGCGACTTGCGTGTCCTGCCGCTCTTTCAGGATGCGCACGCGCTCGACCAGTTCAGCGTTTTGCGCGCGCTCTTCTTCAAGTGCGGCCTGTAACGCCGGATCAGCGGCAGTTTGCCCAGCGGCCCCATCCAGGCCCTGCCTGATCCGATCAAGCGCCGCCGTAATCCGGCTTTCCAATGTACTGATGTCACTCATCCGCTCGTCCTTTCGTGGCACAACAAGACCCTTGCCTTTGCCATAACCTTTGTCGTGCACGTGTTATTTTTCGCAACTGCGGGGCGCGTTGCGCCGAATCGTGCCTCTCAAAACTTAAGGTAAGCTATCCCCGGCCCGCTCGCAAACCTAGGGGTCCCAAGAATATGAGTAACTTAGCCGTCGCGCTTGATCTTAGGTTCGGGCCTGATATGACCCTTCCGAGCCCGTTATTCACCTTTCGTAAATAGGACCTGATCACCTTGGATATTGCAGCACTGCGGAACGCCCACCCTGACCATTGGATGAAAGCCACGGCCATCCGTACCTTGACACTGGATGCGGTCGCCGCTGCCAATTCCGGCCACTCCGGTATGCCGATGGGCATGGCCGATGTCGCGACGGTTCTATTTGAAAAGCATCTCAAATTCGATCCAAAGGCACCGGAATGGCCCGACCGTGACCGGTTCATCCTGTCTGCCGGTCACGGCTCCATGCTGCTTTACTCCCTGATGTATCTCACCGGCTATGAAGACATGCCGCTGGAGCAGATCAAGGATTTCCGCCAATGGGGATCGCGTACTGCGGGTCACCCGGAGTTCGGCCATGCGCGCGGCATTGAAACCACAACCGGTCCGCTGGGCCAGGGCATCGCCAATTCCGTCGGTTTCGCCATCGCCGAAGAAATCCAGCGCGCCACGTGGGGCAAGAAAATCATCGACCACCACACCTACGTGATGGCCGGTGACGGCTGCCTGATGGAGGGCGTCAGCCAAGAGGCGATTGCCCTTGCTGGCATGCAAAAGCTGTCACACCTGATCGTGTTCTGGGACAACAACAACATCACCATCGACGGCACCGTTGATTTGGCCGACATCACAAACCAGCCCATGCGGTTCGAAGCCTCGGGCTGGCATGTGCAGTCCATCGACGGCCACGATCCAGAGGCGATTGACGCGGCCATCACCGCCGCCAAGAAAGACCCCCGCCCTTCCATGATCGCTTGCAAGACCCACATCGCCTTGGGTCACGCGGCGCAGGACACATCCAAAGGCCACGGCGCCCTGACGGACGCCGAGCAACTGAAAGCCGCAAAAGAGGCTTACGGCGCACCCATGGGTGAATTCGAAGTCTCTGCCGGCGCGCGCGAGCAGTGGTCCGCCATAGGCATGCGTGGTGCTGCGACGCACAAGGAATGGCACGACCGTTTCAATGCGCTGTCGGCCGCCAAACAGGCCGAGTTCAAACGCACCTACGCAGGCGAAGCGCCCAAGCGTTTGTCTGCCACGATCCGCGCACTGAAAAAGCAAATCAGCGAAGGCGCACCAAAGGTCGCAACGCGCAAATCCTCAGAGATGACGCTTGAGGTGATCAACCCGATCATGCCCGAAACCATCGGCGGTTCCGCTGACCTGACAGGGTCGAACAACACGCTGACCAAGGATTTGGGCATCTTTCACCCTGACACCCGCAAAGGTCGCTACATCTATTACGGCGTACGCGAACACGGCATGGCGGCTGCAATGAACGGCATTGCGCTGCACGGCGGCGCACGGCCCTATGGTGGTACATTCATGTGCTTCACCGATTATGCCCGCGGCGCGATGCGCCTTTCGGCGCTGATGGGCATCCCCACGACCTATGTCATGACGCACGACAGTATCGGTCTCGGCGAAGACGGCCCCACACACCAACCCATCGAACATCTTGCCATGTTGCGGGCCACACCCAACATGAACGTCTTCCGCCCTGCGGATACGGTAGAAACGGCCGAGGCGTGGGAGTTGGCGCTGACGTCGCAGAAAACACCCAGCGTGCTGGCACTGACCCGACAGGGCGTGCCCACTGTGCGGACCGAGCATAGGAACAAGAACATGGTCGCCCAGGGTGCCTATGTTCTGGCAGACGCCGAAGGCAAGCGTCAGGCGATCCTGCTGGCCACCGGTTCCGAGGTCAGCATCGCGATGGAAGCCCGCGAATTACTGCAAGCCGAAGGCATCGGCACCCGCGTCGTATCCATGCCATGCTGGGAAATCTTTGAAGAACAGGAAGAAAGCTACCGCAAGCGCGTCCTGCCCGGCGGCCCCGTGCGCGTCGCGATCGAGGCCGGCATCCGCTTTGGCTGGGACCGCTGGTTGTTCGGGGAACGCGGCAAGCGGGAAAAGTCGGGCTTTATCGGGATGCACGGTTTCGGCGCGTCCGCCCCGGCCGAGCGGCTTTACAAGGAATTCGGCATCACGGCGCAGGATACTGCCGATAAGGTGAAATCCCTGATCAAATAGTGCTTTATAGCCCCCACCCGGCGCAAATCCGGGTGGGGTCAGACCTGCCGTTCGAACACTACCGGAAACCAGTCTTCCCGCAGCTTTTGCCCTGCCACCATCCCATGCCCCGGAAACGGTGGCGACGTCGGCCCCGGCCGCGGCACATACCGCGCGTCATCACCCAACAAGCGTAACGAAAACGCGCGACGGCGGGCTTTGGCCTCGTTCCCACGCGCGCCGTGCAGGATACGGTAGTGAAATGCGACAGCATCACCCGGGTCCATGTCATATTCCACGATATCCATCCCTTCTGCATCGGGGTCGGGCACCGGCATGAAGTCTTGGGTCTCGGGATAGAAATCCGTCTGTGAAAGCCACCGCGTGGGCAGCACTGCCTTGGGCCACATATGTGATCCCTTGACGCAGCGCAGCGACGCTGCGCGCACCGGATCAAGCGGGGACCAGAAGCTGACGGTCTGCTCACCTTCGACAAAGTAGTAGGGACTGTCCTGATGCCATGGCGTCGGCTTGGATGTGCCCGGCTCTTTCACCAGCACATGATCATGGAACAACTGCGTTGTCTGTGACCCCATCAGATCCGCCGCCACCTCAGCCGCCGGCGAATGGCGGGCGGCATCCTCGAACGGCGCAATTCTGCTCCAGTTGCAATAATCATCAAAGAACCGGCCCGCCTCGCCATCTGTCAGGTTTTCGGCGGCATAGGGCCCCGGCTCTGCCATGTTTGCGGCGATCCCGTCGCGCAGCGTATCGACCCAATCGGCAAACAGCCCTTTGATCAGGACCACCCCGTCACGTTGATAGGTGTCGATATGGTCTTGGGTAATCAGTGGATGCATGGCAGTCCCTTTCGTTTCGGCAAGCCTATGCAACCGGCTATCGATTCGACAGGGCTGAAAACTGTTTGCGATAACACCGCGAAAGTCCCCATTTCGTTACCGCTAACAAAGCGTGTTAACGATAACATATTGAGAAATATGTATTTTCCTTTGGCCTGAAAGGCATACCCCCGTATACCGCTACCAAGAAAAACGCGAGCCAAAGGACCACTTTCATGACAGTCACTATCGGGATCAACGGCTTTGGCCGCATCGGACGCTGCACCTTGGCGCATATCACCGAGGCTGCGCGCAACGATGTGCAAGTGGTCAAGATCAACGCCACCGGGCCAATTGAAACCAATGCGCACTTGCTGAAATACGACAGCGTTCATGGCCGCTTTGGCAGCCCGGTGACGGTGAAGGGCAATACGCTTGATCTGGGGCGTGGGCCAATCGACGTGATGTCAACCTATGACCCGGACGCGTTGGATTGGAACGGCGTTGATGTGGTGCTGGAATGTACGGGCAAATTCAACGATGGCCTGAAATCCGACGTGCATCTGCGGCGCGGCGCCAAAAAGGTTCTGATCTCGGCGCCAGCAATCAATGTTGATCGCACTGTCGTTTACGGCGTGAACCACCGCGCTCTGAACACGGCAGAGCGGATGGTGTCCAACGGCTCCTGCACCACCAATTGCCTGGCACCTTTGGCGAAAGTCCTCAATGACGCCATCGGCATCGAACGCGGGATCATGACCACGATCCATAGCTACACCGGCGACCAACCAACACTGGACCGCCGCCATAGCGACCTTTACCGCGCCCGTGCCGCAGCCATGGCGATGATCCCGACCTCTACAGGGGCCGCCAAAGCCCTGGGCGAGGTGCTGCCCGAACTGGCAGGCAAGCTGGACGGCACCGCGATGCGGGTCCCTACCCCCAATGTCAGCGCGGTCGACCTGACCTTCGAGGCTGGTAAGTCCGTCACCGTGGAAGACGTCAACGCGATCGTGGCCGAAGCGGCGGCCGGTTACATGGGCATGGTCATGTCCTACGATGACGAGGCCAAGGTCAGCATCGACTTTAACCACACCACCGAAAGCTGTATCTTTGCGCCGGACCAGACCAAAGTCGTTGGCGGCAGGACCGTCCGTGTGCTGGCGTGGTATGACAACGAATGGGGCTTCTCGGCGCGCATGGCAGACGTGGCCGCAACGATGGGCCGCCTGCACTGAAATCACGGCCTCCATCCGAAACCCTACAAAACGCCTGCAAGCGAGCTTTGCCATTCGTGCGCCCGCCCGCTAGACCTCAGACATGACCAACACACTTGCCCTGATTATCGGGATCATCATCGCGGCTCTTTTTGCATTTGATTATTATCAATACGATTGGGCGTATACCGTCTTCATGTTACGTAAACTGACAGCGCTTATCGAATGGATGGCGTTCTGGCGTTAGGCGCGATCAAAGGTTGACCTTTCCGCATAAATCGCAATGTTAGCGCCAACATTGACCCTGAGGAGATTACCATGGCCGTCAAAGTAGCTATCAACGGATTTGGCCGCATCGGCCGCAACGTCCTGCGCGCGATCATCGAAAGCGGACGGACCGATATCGAGGTTGTTGCGATCAACGATCTGGGACCGGTTGAAACCAACGCCCACCTGCTGCGCTTTGACAGCGTGCATGGCCGGTTCCCCGGCTCGGTGACGACAACGGAAACCACAATCGACGCCGGTCGCGGCCCGATGCAGGTAACGGCGATCCGCAACCCCGCTGACCTGCCATGGTCGGACGTGGATGTCGTTTTGGAATGCACCGGCATTTTCACCAGCAAAGAGGCTTGTCAGGCGCATCTTGATAACGGCTCCAGCCGCGTGCTGATCTCTGCCCCTGGCAAAGGTGCAGATAAAACAATTGTTTACGGTGTGAATGACAACGTGCTGACCCGCGACGATATCGTCGTTTCCAACGCCTCTTGCACGACGAACTGTCTGGCACCGGTGGCAAAAGTCCTCAATGATGCGGTCGGCATCACAAAGGGCTTCATGACGACGATCCACAGCTACACCGGCGATCAACCGACCTTGGACACGATGCACAAAGACCTTTACCGCGCACGTGCAGCGGCCCTCTCGATGATCCCGACATCGACCGGTGCCGCCAAAGCCGTGGGGCTTGTGTTGCCCGAACTGAACGGCAAACTTGACGGTGTCGCAATCCGGGTGCCGACGCCCAATGTGTCCGTCGTTGACCTGACGTTTGAAGCATCACGCAGCACCAGCGTCGAAGAAATCAATGAGGCGATCATGAACGCCGCCAATGGCGACATGGCCGAGGTTCTGGCCTACACCGACCTGCCGATGGTCAGTTCGGACTTCAATCACGATCCACATTCCTCGATCTTCCATCTGGACCAAACCAAGGTTCTGGACGGCAACATGGTGCGTATCCTGACATGGTACGACAATGAATGGGGCTTCTCAAACCGGATGGCCGACACGGCGGTCGCGATGGGTAAGCTGATCTAGGCTGTAACAGGCAAGTTGTTGAAAGCCGGCCTCACTTGGCCGGCTTTTTTCTTGGCGGCACGCAACGGCATTGTCGCAGTTTTTGGCAAGTGCTAGGCCAAACCGCAACGAAGCGGATCAAGGTGAGTTGCGTGCAATACCGAGATGACATTGATGGATTGCGCGCCGTCGCCGTTATCTTGATCGTGTTCTTCCACGTGCGATTATCCAACGTCCCCGGCGGCTTCATCGGCGTCGATGTGTTCTTCGTCATCAGTGGCTTTCTGATCACCAGCCTGATCAGTCGGGAAATTGCGCAGGATCGGTTTTCATTCCGCGACTTCTATCTGCGGCGATTGCGAAGACTTGGCCCTGCCCTTTTGGTGACGGTTGCGCTGACACTGCTTGCGGGGTGGTTCATATTGCCGCCGGTGCTGTACCAGACAACGGCGCAGGCAGCGCTTGCTACACTTCTGTCGGTCAGCAATATCCTTTTCTGGCAAGAGACCGGTTATTTCGACGTCGCAGCCGCCTATAAGCCACTGTTGCACACGTGGTCCTTATCCGTCGAAGAACAGTTTTATCTGATTTGGCCGGCGGCGTTGCTGGCTGGTGCGCGCTACCTGTCAAAGCAAGGTCTGCTGATCGCGATCAGCCTGATCAGCCTTGTCAGCCTGTGGTTCAGCCAGATGCTTTTGGTCGAACATGCGTCGGCCTCCTTCTTTCTGACTCCATTTCGGATGTTTGCGTTCGGCGCAGGCGCGGTCCTTGCCCTGACGCATTGGCAGGCGCGCAACGTCGTTACGGCAAATATCGCATCCTTTGCGGGGCTTTTGGTTATCTTCTACGTGGCCGGAAATCTGCCCGAGACAGCCCCTTTTCCCGGGATCAATGGCGCGATCCCGGTCATCGGGACAGCTCTGATGATTTATGCAGGCCCGTCAGCCGTGATGAACCGCGCGATCGCATTGGCGCCGGTCCGTTATATCGGACGGATCAGTTATTCGGTGTATTTGCTGCATTGGCCCTTGATCGTCTATTACGTGTTCCTCTTCGGTCAGGCCCAAACAACACTGCAGGTCCTGGGCCTTATTGCTGTGACGCTGGTTGCCGGTGCAGTGATGTATCACCTCGTCGAAGTACCGTTTCGAAAGAAACGCCAAGGCCTGTTTGTTGTGCGGCATGGCGCGCTGGGCTGGGGCAGTCTTGCTGCGGCAATCGTGGTCGGGTCGTTCAGCTGGCAAATCAACGCGGAACGCGGTTATCCATCACGATACGCACCGGAAATCCGCGGGCTTTTCGCCGCCTTGAACGATGCTGTTGATGAGCGGGCCGACGCCTCTGGGGAATTTGACTGCAACGCGACGGTGAACTCTCGGGACATCTATTTCGATGTTTTTGCCGACTGTCTGCCGCCGGGCGCAGACGCGCTTATCGTCGTCTTGGGCGACAGCCATGCAGCCGATGTCTACATGGGGCTGACGGCCGCCTATCCTGACCAGAACATCGTTCAGTTGACTGGAAATGGCTGCAACCTGGCCCAGTCACCTGAACAAAAAGTCTTCTGCGCGCCATATATCCGGTTTTGGCAGACATGGCTGGACGAAAACGCCACACGGATCAGGGCAGTGATCTATTCGCAAAGTGCGGGATCGCTGGTATCCAGAGGTGCAGGCGGCATTGAACGCCCGGATCCTGCACGGATCGACAGGTTGGCAACTACCCTTGAGCAGCTTCAAATCGCCGAGGTTCCGTTCATCTTCTGGGGACCCCGCCCCAAACTGCGACCCACCATCGACGTGGCCATAGCTGGCAGCGCGGATCTGAACGCATTGCGCACCTACTATGCCGAGGCCGATTTCAGTATTGATTTCACACTGGATCGCCACCTTGAACGTTACTTCGCTAACCGGCCCATTCAATACGTCTCAAGTGCCAGAGAACTATGCGCCTATCAATGTCCGACACTCACCAACGACGATCAGCTTTTTGTAGTCGACTATGGCCATTGGACGTTGGCAGGCGCAGTGCAGGCCGCGCAACAGGTCGTTTCCAGTACATCAGCTTTGCAAAACCTCTTCACACGATAAGCCCGTTTATTAAGCAATGATGAAATCCGCCATGCAGTTTTGGCATAGCCGCTAGCGCTAACTGTCGGTTGTTCCGCTCTGCGTCATGGCTACATGTGAGTCACGAAACGACAACGCGATGACTTAAAAGGAGCACGCAAATGACCGTATTGAACACAGTTCGCACCGTCGTGCAAAAGCGCGTGGCCTATAGCCGCCTCAAGCACGAACTTGAAACGATGCCACTTGAAACAGCCATCGACCTTGGCATGTTCCGCGAAGACGCAGGCAAGATCGCATCGAAGGCGATTTACGGCTAAACGGCTGGTCTTACATGATAAACAGCCGCGCCTTCGGGGGCGGCTTTGTCATTTCTGAAGGCTATTCAGGAAGCCATTTATGCGATCCTGATAGCCGGGCTGCCCTGCCAGATTGTTATGGGTGGCCCCGTCAACCGCGTGAAATGTAACTGCCAAACCTGCTTCTTCCATCACTTCGGCAAGCCGTTCGCCATAGCTGATCGGGATCAACTGATCTGCTGTGCCGTGCTGGATCAAAACCGGGGCGGACAGCGCAGGCACCTGATCGACCGAACGCCATTTCTGCACCCCCGGCAAATAACAGGCCGGTAGATACGACGCTTTCGTCATCAAGGCGCAAAGTGTGGTGTAAGGCGCATCAAGCACGATCGCTTTGACCTCGCGCGATGCGGCCACATGGATCGCCAATCCCGTGCCCAACGAAAAGCCGTGCACCGCAATTGGCCCGTCATGCCGGGCCGATAACCAGTCATAGGCGGCCAAGGCATCGGCTTTCAACGACGCCTCTGACGCCTTGCCCGCAATGCCGCCCCCGCCGGGATATTCCATCGCGACCAAAGGACGGCCAGCGTTCTGATGGGCATCAAGCGAAAAGGTGAAATAGGCAAGCGCGCCGCCATTGCCCATGAAGAACAGGACCGCCAGATCATCATCACCGTCGGCTAATGCGACCGCGACGTTGCGATCAGAAACCACCTCTTGCCGAAAACCGGGGTTATCGAAAGGATCTGGCCCGAACGGGTAAATGATCCGTGGATGTGCGACGACCATGACGGCAGCATATAACAGATAGGTCCCGACCAGCATCCAGAGCCAGTTCAACCGCCAAATCGCTCGATCAACGCGGAGTTTACGGCGGGTGTCACAAATTTTGACACATCACCACCCAGGCGCGCAATTTCCTTTACCAGCTTGGAAGCAATCGCCTGATGCTGTGCCTCGGCCATCAGGAACACGGTCTCGATTGAATTATCAAG
>CBDTVH010000057.1:0-9387 GCA_965363665.1 uncultured Yoonia sp.
GTGCCTTCGCCACCGCCAATGCAGATCGCGGCCACACCACGCTTGAGCCCGCGCGTTTCCAGCGCATTCAGCAAAGTCACCATGATCCGGGCCCCAGAGGCCCCGATCGGATGGCCCAGGGCACAGGCCCCGCCGTTCACATTCACGATGTCGCGGGGAATGTGCATCTCTTGCATGAAAGCCATCGGTACGACGGCAAAGGCTTCGTTGATTTCCCACAGGTCCACATCATCTGCGTCCCAACCGACCTTGGCTAACAGCTTTTGCGCCGCGGGCACCGGGGCCGTCGTGAACCAGCCCGGCGCCTGAGCGTGGCTGGCATGACCGACGATGCGGGCGCGGGCGTTTGTGCCGTCAGCCGACAACACCAGCGCGGCCGCCCCATCCGAGATGCTGGACGCATTCGCCGCCGTGACCGTCCCATCGGGACGGAACGCAGGCTTGAGCGCCGGTATCTTTTCGGGGCGCGCCTTGCCGGGTTGCTCATCGCGGGTGAACACATCTTCGCCCGTGCGGTCATGAACCGTGACAGGCGCGATTTCCTTGTCAAACGCGCCCGACCGTTCGGCATCCAACGCATTCGAGAGGGACGCAATGGCGTATTGATCCTGCGCCTGGCGGGTGAACTGATACTTTTCGGCACAATCCTCGGCGAAGGTTCCCATCAGGCGACCCTTGTCGTAGGCGTCCTCCAACCCATCCAGAAACATGCTGTCCTGCAAGATCTGGTGGCCGATCCGCGCGCCGCGCCGCATCTTGGGGCTGAGGTAGGGGGCATTGGTCATGCTTTCCATGCCGCCCGCGACCATGACCTCGGTGCTGCCCAGGGCAATCTGGTCGAAAGCCATCATCGCCGCCTTCATGCCCGATCCGCACATCTTGTTCAGCGTCGTGGCAGGCACGCTCTCATCCAGCCCCGCCAGAAACCCCGCCTGCCGCGCCGGGGCCTGTCCTTGCCCCGCCGGCAGAACACAGCCCATCAGCACCTCTTCGACGGTCTTGACACCGGCCCCGCGCAGCGCCGCCCTGATTGCCGTGCCACCCAGATGCGGTGCATCCACACTTGAGAAAATCCCCTGAAACCCGCCCATCGGGGTGCGGGCCGCCCCGGTGATGAAAACATCGCGCATCCTGAAACCTCCATCCTTCATGCGCAAAGCTACGCCTGTCCCCGGCAAAGGAAAACCCCTTGTTGTTCGGGTGCGACCCTCCTCCTTCATCTTGGCCCGAAAACTCCCGCCGGAGGCTCCTGCCGTCACACCAATCACGACATCCGCCATTGCACAGACCGGCGCGCGCGTTAGTCTGCCTGTCACAACAACCGAGAGAATTCCCCATGCGCAACTTCCACCACCCCGGCCGGTCCGCCGTTTATGCAACCAACGGCATGTGCGCCACGTCACACCCGCTGGCCGCCAAAACCGCCGTGCAGATGATGGAGGCCGGCGGCAATGCCATGGACGCGGCTATCGCGGGGGCGGTCCTGCTGGGATTGTGCGAACCGCAAATGACCGGCATCGGTGGCGATTGCTTTGTGCTGATGACACCGCCGGGCGAGGACAGGGTGGTGGCGCTGAACGGATCGGGGCGGGCACCGGCAGGGATTGATGCGGAAAAACTACGGGCCAAGGGCGATGTGATCGCACCCTATTCGGCCGACGCCGTCAGCATCCCCGGCGCTGTCGATGCCTTCTGCACACTGTCAAAAGACTGGGGCAAGCTGGGGCTGAAGGCGATCCTCGCCCCCGCGATCCACTATGCCGAGGCAGGCATCCCCGTGGCCGAGCGCGTGGCCTTCGATTGGGCGCAATCCGTGGACAACCTCTCTGGCCATGCCCGCGACCTCTATTTGATGAACAACGCCGCCCCGCAACCGGGGCAGCTGTTCCGTGCCCCCGAACAGGCACAGGTCCTGCGGCGCATCGCGATGGACGGGCGCGCCGGTTTCTACGAAGGCGAAGTCGCCGAAGACATGGTCGCCAGCCTGCAAGCACTGGGCGGTACGCACACGCTGGATGACTTCGCCAACACGGCCTGCGATTATGTCGATCCGATCATGGGCGATTATGGCGGGCTCGACCTTTACGAGCATCCACCAAACGGACAGGGGGCCACGGCGATCCTGCTGCTGAACATGCTCAAGCACTTCGACATCGCGGGCATGGACCCTTGGGGGGCGGAACGCGCACATATCGAGGCCGAGGCGACCAAACTCGCCTATGATGCCCGCAATAGGTTCCTGTCGGACCCTGACTACATGACGCGGCTTGATTACATGACGTCGCCCGATACGGCAGCCAAACTCGCAGCCCTCATCGACCCCGGCAAGGTCATGCCCGCAGGCGTCCCGGGGGCCGAGGCGGTGCATAAGGACACGATCTACATCACCGTGGTCGACAAAGACCGCATGTGCGTGTCGCTGATCTACTCGGTTTTCCACTCCTTCGGGTCCGGCATCGCATCCGACAAATTCGGCGTGCTGTTCCAGAACCGCGGTGCAGGCTTCACGCTGGAACAGGGGCATCCCAACGAGGTCGGCCCCGGCAAACGCCCCATGCATACGATCATCCCGGCGATGCTGAAAAAAGCGGGCAAAGTGCATATGCCCTTCGGCGTGATGGGCGGACAATATCAATCGACAGGACACGCGCGCTTCGTGACGAACATCACCGATTTCGGGCTGTCACCGCAGGCCGCCATGGACGCCCCCCGCTGCTTTGCGGAAGGTGATGAACTTCGGGTCGAGGATGGCTATAGCGATGCAGTGAAAGCGGAACTGAGCGCATTGGGCCACAACGTCGTGCGGCCTGATACGGCAATCGGGGGATCACAGGCGATCCTGCTGCATGAAAACGGTGTGCTTGAAGGGGGAAGTGACCCGCGGAAAGATGGGTGTGCGGTTGGGTATTGATGGTTGAAAACCCAATACTTTCAGCGTGGGTGTGCGCTGCACTTGCTGTCTGGCTTCCTATCCTGAACGGATCACAGTGCTACTCGGCAATATCCTGTCCTCCGCCCTTCGAAGACGTTTACGGCAAGCGGCACCTCAACTGAGCGGTTCGCAACGAATTGCGTACCTCATGCGTTTCTTCCGTGACCTCATCCGCCCCGGCAAAGGACGCAGAAAATATGCTCGACTGGATCGCAGAGAATGCGGCGACGCTACAACTTGCCATCGGCCTGCTGACCGGGGTGGTCTGGCTGGCCTACCTGCATATTATCTGGCTGAATTTTCGCCGCCAGCGCCAGCCTGTGATTCTGATCAATCGCTCTGTTTCTCAAGATGAGAACGCTCATTGCCTGGTCACCAACATGGGATCAGAGCCGATCTACCTGATGGAAATCATGGCGTGGATCGTCACCGACGACAAGAAGTACAACGTCAAGGTGACCGAGCGCGAAGAGGTCGCCCTCGACAAAGTCGAGAACCCACTTTCCCAAACCAATCAAGGCCCGATAAGAAGCGGTGATTTCGTCGATATCGGTTCTTTTCTGGATCTGCTGCGCCGGGCGGAGACACGGATTGGAGTTGAAGGACTCTTTCACAAGGTACGGCAGATGGATCTGACGGTGGCAGCGGCCGACGGTCACGCCAAGCACCTCGTGGCATCGCGGCGTAAATTCAAGGTCGAACGAAAGGAAGAAAAGCCCTATTTCATCCCCGAACAGTTGATGACCGACCAAATTCGAAACCGCTTTCAGCGTCGCAAGATCGCCGCGCTGCTGGAAGAGCAGATCGAATGATAAATACGACAGACAAGGGTAGTGGTGTCCGAGATGTCAAACGCGCCAAGAGATATCAATTGCGCCACCGCTTCAGTTGTTCGGCCACCACCCCTGAGATCAACGCGTGAGACACATCGGATGTGTGTCTGGCATTATCTTCCTACCCTGCCCTGAGCGACCGCAAAAACAACCCGATCCCACCAACCAGCAGCACCAGTATCACGATCAGATCAAACGCGCTCATGCGGGCAAGTTGCAGTGTCATATTCGCGATCACCCCGAAGATCAGCGCGACCAGTGACGCGCCTGCAATCCCCCAGCCGAACCAGTTCTTGGCGTTGTAGAAAATCATGCCAACGCCGAACATGAACGGGATCAGGATCATGCCCGATGTGATCGGCACGCCGCCGATCCCAAAGACCCGCGCGCCGAAGCCAAAGTTGGGCCGCACCACGATCCCATTCAGCAGCAGATACCCACCGCCCACCATCATGATCAGCCCGATCAGAAAGCTGCCGGTTCCGCCGTCAGATCCACCTGCGCCACGTGCCATCGAAGTCTCCAGTTTGTCGTACTTCGGCAGAGTTTAGGGCCGCCCTGTGGCATTTGCCAGACGCATCAGTGTACGTACAGCTTCTGTACAGGATCTGTACGCGTTCTGTACGCTAAATCCGGGCCTTCAAAGCATCCATGAGCTCGGTCAGCAACTTGACGTACATCTCGCCCTTCAGCTTGCCGTTTTCATCAAATTCGTTGCTGGAATTGGCCACCAGAACCTCGGGTCCTTGCAAGATATCAGGCCGAAACGCCATCATCGCCAGACGCAGCGAAAACTGCGACCGCTCACCCCCCGCGCGGCCCGCTGTCGCCGACATGATCGCCACCGGTTTGCCGTTCCACGGTCCACCTTTGGTGCGGCTGACCCAATCCAGCGCATTCTTCAGAACACCTGAAATTGCCTTGTTATACTCGGGGGTTGAGATGACAACGGCATCGGCGGCGGCAATCTGATCGGACAGGGTTTGCACTTTCGCCGGGATCCCTTCGGCTTCTTCCAGGTCGCCGTTGTAGAGCGGGAACTCAATGTCGGCGAGGGTGAATTCATCGGCGCCAAAAATGTCCGCGGCATTGCGGACAAGAAGCGTGTTGGTCGATGCTTTGCGCAGCGAGCCTGAGATACCAAGAAGTTTGGTCATGATCGTTCCTTATGCTGGTTTGAGCAGAGGTAGCGCATGGTGGCGCGGTTGCCAGCACAAGACTTGCAAGGCCGCACAGACTGGCACATTGTGACGCCAGATAAAGGGAGCCAAAGATGATCCGGCACGGCGGAAAAATACTGAGCGATCAGCTGGTTAAGCTTGGGGTGGAACGTGTCTTTTGCCGCCCTCGATGGTCTCTATGACAGTGGCATCCCCAACATCGTCTGCCGTCAGGAGGGTGGTGCGGCGATGATGGCCGAAGCTTACGGCAAGATGACCGGCACGCCGGGCGTTTGCTTTGTCACCCGCGGCCCCGGTGCGACCAATGCGTCGGCTGGTATCCACATTGCGATGCAAGACAGCACGCCGATGGTGCTGTTCGTGGGACAGATCGACAACCGCTACACTGATCGTGAGACCTTTCAGGAGGTTGATTACAAAGCGGTTTTTGGCGATCTGGCCAAGTGGGTTGCGCAAGTGAACGACACCGACCGCCTGCCCGAATACATTGGCCGCGCGTTTCGGGTGGCAATGTCAGGGCGCCCCGGCCCTGTCGTGCTGGCCTTGCCTGAAAACATGCTCAGCGCCAGTGCCGATGTGCCGGATATCAAAGTGCCAGAGGTCATAGCAACATCGGTGCCCGACACCACTGCGCAAATCATCCTGCATGAACTTGCCCAATCCGAACGCCCGCTTGTCGTGGTCGGTGGCCCGCATTGGTCGGCGCAGGCGCAGGCCGATTTGCAGGCCTTTGCCGAGTGTCAGCAAGTCCCGGTCACCGTGGGGTTTCGTCGGCAGGACTATATGGATAATCACCACGCGAATTACGTGGGTGACTTGAATGTCGGCGTCAATCCAAAGCTGGCGCAGAGGGGTCGGGACGCTGACGCCCTGATCCTTCTGGGCACGCGTTTTGGCGACATTGAAACCCAAGGATACACGCTGGTTGATCCGGCGAATCCGGGCAAGCGGATCGTTCATGTGCATGCCGATCCTGACGAATTGGGCCGGGTCTATACACCCGACATCGCCATCACTGCGACAGCGCCAGCCGTGTTGCGCCAGTTGGCGAATGCTGCGCATGCGGGTGAGTGGGCCAGTTGGACCGCCGCGGCGCGGGCTGACTATGAAAGCTGGCTGAAACCGCAGGAAAGCCCGGGTGCGCTCAAGCAGGAGGACGTCATCAAATGGCTTTCCGATCATCTGCCTGCGGATGCGATTGTGACCAATGGTGCGGGGAACTATGCGGCATGGCTGCACCGCTATTTTGTCTACAAACAGTATGGTACCCAACTTGCCCCGACGTCCGGGTCAATGGGATACGGGTTTCCAGCCGCGATTTCAGCTTCGCTTGCCCACCCTGCTCGCACGGTTGTCTGTCTGGCGGGGGATGGCTGTTTCCAGATGACCTGCAACGAGATGTCGACCGCCGTGCAGCACGGCGCGAAACCCATTGTCGTTGTGATGAACAATGGGCGCTATGGCACGATCCGCATGCATCAGGAAAAGACCTATCCGGGGCGGGTGTCGGGCACGGCGATACAGAACCCTGATTTCGCGGCCCTTGCCCGCGCCTACGGTGGGCATGGCGAGTTGGTCACGAAGTCCGAGGATTTTCCAGATGCCTTTGCACGGGCGCGGGCGTCAGAGACCGTCGCTATCATCGAATGTCAGGTGGATGAGGAAGCGTTGGCAACCGGTGCCACGCTAAGTGCCGTGCGCAAGGCCGCTTTGAAAGGCTGAGTTGACTGACGGGAATGTCTAGTCACGACGTACAAACACGAAGTTCGAGAAATAATACAAGTTCGTCAGTGGGTCTTTCGGATCTCTCTTGATCCAGGAATCGGGTAGCAGTTGATAGACGTCATAATCCGGCAATTTTTCTGCAAAGTAGTTCAGGGATGTGTTTCTGAACAACTGATGCCAGTTGAACTCTATTTGAATAAATTTTGGCTTAATTGTTGAGAACAAATGCTTTGCCCCTTCGAAAACCTCAGCTTCATAACCTTCCGTATCGATCTTGATAAAGTCTATTTCTGTGATGTCATGAGAATCGCAATATGAGTCGAGCGTCACAACTGGCACGACGGCCTTCTCTTCATTTGTGACATAGCTGACTTTCTTTGTATCTTCGGAAAACGAAGCGTGTGAAAGCGCATTGGGGTTATAGTGAATTGTAAGGCTATCGTTGGCGTCACCAACACCCAAATTCTCAATTTTTACTCTGTCGGCCACCTCTTTTGTCGTCTCTTTCAGTTTTTCAAAAGCGGGGGGTAGAGGTTCAAATGCGATGATTTTTGCAGATGTGTACGCAACCATGTTGGATGTGTATCTGCCGGTATTGGCGCCGATATCCATACAAAGCCGGGGCTGTGCCGGAGCGAGGATCTGACGAATAAAAAACAACTCCCCACTCTCTTTGCTACTGCGAAAGTTGTTGTATCCCTTGGCTTTGAGGGCCAAGAGGAGAATTTTATCGTTTATCCGCGCCAAAAAGCCATGACAGAATAATTTGGCATAGAAATAGCTTATATTCATTTTTCTTCCTGCTGTCCGAAACCGCCGCATGCCGTATCACAGTTAAAGCAAAATCATTTAAAAATTTGTTTACCTCGTTTGTGCCACCTAGTTCACCGGTTTGTCTGCCTCAAGGACTGATTGTTGCTTGGTCTTATGAGCCGTGTTTCAGCCATATTGGCGCGATCAAGCCTGCGACGGGGCGGTGATTTATCAACCCTAATGCTAGACATCGTGCCAAACCGTCTCTGCATTGGCCTGCCACGCGTTGCGATGCAACAGCGGTGTATCATCGTCCGAGGCCGCTTTCCCGAGGCAAAGATAACCAGTCAGGTGCCAGTTTTTGGGCGCATTCAAACACCGCGCGACGGCCTCTGGATCAAGGATTGACACCCAACCGACTCCCAGATTCTCGGCCCGTGCGACCAGCCACAGCGTATGGATCGCCGCCACCGTCGAATAGGCCAGCATCTCTGGCATCGTCTGCCGGCCCAGCCCATGTCCGGCTTCCGGCTCGGTTTCGGTGAAGATGGCCAGATGCACCGGCGCTTCGCGCAATCCAGCAAGCTTCAGGGCGTTGTAGGCAGCGCGCTTTTCGTTTTGGTAAAGATCGGCGGCTTTTTCATTGGCGGCCTCGAAATTGGCAACCACTGCGGCGCGGCGTTCTGCCGACTTTACATGCAGCACCCGCCATGGACGGGCATTTCCGACGGATGGCGCGAAATCCATCGCCTTGCGCAAGCGGTCCAAAACCTCTTGCGGGATCGGGTCAGGTAAGAAATGCCGCACATCGCGGCGCCAAAGCAGGATATCCTGCAACGCATCGCGATGGGTCTGGGTGAGTTCCATTCAGGTTTGTACCCATTTTCCCGCTTGCGAGGGAAGGAACGCCTCGACCGCGGCGGTTGCGACGATGGCAGTGTCCCCTGTTTCAGGATTGGGAATATTGAGCCCGCCTTTGACCACACTGACCTTGGCGCGACCACGGGGCAGGCCGGTCTTCAGGGCCTCGGCATCAATTTTGTCCGGTTCCTGTACGGCCACCGTCACCTGCACCCGCATTTCGGTGTGGGGCATGTCGATGCTTTGGAATATCGGCAAGGTCGAATGGCGGATTGCATCCTCGATCGCGCGGGCTGCGGCCTTTTGATAATCCATGCCATGCAGGTCGTTGCCCATGCCCATTTCAATGATGACACGCTGTTCCATCATGCACGCTCCATCTGAAATGACAC
Organism: uncultured Yoonia sp.; assembly: GCA_965363665.1. Classification (GTDB taxonomy): domain Bacteria; phylum Pseudomonadota; class Alphaproteobacteria; order Rhodobacterales; family Rhodobacteraceae; genus Yoonia. The sequence continues at coordinate 8,678 of CBDTVH010000057.1, forward strand.
GTTGATTGCGACGTTGGCGATGACTGTGGGTTTGCCGTCGGGGCGGGGAATATCAAGGCCACCATGGTGGACCGTGATTGTCGGCTGGCCGTAGGGGAAGATATCCAGAAGGCTTTGCGTGTCCACCTGATCCGGCTTTTGCACCCCGACCTGCACATCAATCAGCATTGCCTCCTTCGGGAACCCAAAAAGTTCGGCCATGTTGATGGAGTTGTGCCAGAGGGCATCCTGCAAGCCACGACGGGCCGCTTGGGTATAGTCTTGGCGGCGCAGGCTGGTGCCCATGCCAAATTCGGTCAGGACGCGGTGTTTGGGCATGGAAACCTCCGGGTTGGGTTGCATTTCTTAGGCATCATGTGTCGTCCGGCTGTCGAAACGAATGATCCTTGGGATCCCATATCAGACCCGTCCGTTTTGCAACGATTTGAAACGAGTCATTCAGCCCGATGGCATTGGCCCAACGCCCCAAGGATCGGACGGGGAGGGCGTGAATATCGCCAAATCCGTCGACCAAGACACATTCGTACCCGGCATCGCGATATCCAAAGACAAGATTGTGGGGCTTAAGGTCCCCTGCACGAATGCCAAGGTCATAGAACTGACGGACAAGCGTGTTGAACAGCCCGAGTTCTGTCTTTGAAAAGGTGCCGTCCTGTATCATGTTTTTCATCGTGGTTCCCACGCCTCCGTTCGGCCCGGAGACCCGCTCT
>CBDTVH010000058.1:0-9112 GCA_965363665.1 uncultured Yoonia sp.
ATCGTCATCTGCTGCCTCAAGAGGTTTTGTTTTGCAGATAGACTAGCAGGCTTTGCCGGATATGTTAACGCTGATAGCTCTCTATGCGCGTTCTTCCGCGTCGTTGCGCAGCCAATCAATGACATTTGCCGCATCCTGATCCGGTGGGAAGACCGGATAAAAAGTCTTTGCGATGACGCCGTCCTTCACGATCATTGTCAGGCGTTTGTGTAAGTGCTCGCCCTCAACGTCGATCCCGGGCAAATCAAGCGCTTTTCCCAACGCCTGGTCGGCATCCGACAGAAGCGGGAATGGCAGGTTCAAACGCTCCACCGCCTCTTTCTGGTCATCCTGTGATTGAGTCGAGATACCATAGAGGCCATCGACGCCCCGTTCTTGCAGTTGCGCAAAGTGATCACGAAATGCACAAGACTGCGGTGTGCAGCCACGCGCACCGGGGATTTGATCCCAACCATCGGGTAAATCCCGGTCCGGGCGGCCTGTCATGGGATAGATATAGAAAACCACCAGTCCGCGCAGATCAGATAGCGTGACGGCGGGGCCTGTCGTGGCCTTCAACGTCACATCGGGCAGCGATTGCCCTTCCAAATGCGCAGCCTTCCCATCATCGGCAGGTGCGGGGATCAGAGACCAATCGACCTCGGTCAGGCTCATGCGATGCCCTCATAAATCTTGGCGATTTTCGCCACGGCCTCTTCCGGTGGCAGTTCTTCGCTTTCACCGGTCCGGCGGCTGGTCAGTTCAACCACACCGTTCTTGAGGCCACGGGGGCCCACCGTAATGCGCCACGGCAGACCGATCATGTCCATCGTGCCAAACTTGGCCCCCGCCCGTTCGTCACGGTCATCATAAAGCGGCTCAAGACCAAGGGCGCTCAGCGACGCATATAGCGCCTCGCAGGCGGCATCGGCGGCGTCATCACCCTGACGCATGTTCAGAATACCGCAATGGAATGGCGTGACACCTTCAGGCCAGATAATGCCTTTATCGTCGTGGCTGGCCTCAATGATCGCCCCCAGCAGGCGCGACACGCCAATGCCGTGGCTGCCCATGTGCACCGGCACCTTGTTGCCTTGGCCGTCATCAACCAGTGCGTCCATGGCCTCGGAATACTTGGTGCCGAAATAGAAAATCTGACCTACTTCGATGCCACGTGCGGTGCGCTTGCGCTCCTCCGGGATCGCATCGAAGAGTGCCTGATCGTGGGTTTCATCGGTGCGGGCATAGCGGCTGGTGAACTCTTCCAGGACCGCCTGACACGCTGCGTGATCATCATAGTCGATCTCGCGATCGCCGAACTTCAGATCGGTAATCTCGCTGTCATAGAAAACCTCGCTCTCGCCCGTGTCGGCCAGAACAAGGAACTCGTGGGTATCGTCACCACCAATCGGACCACTGTCGGCACGCATCGGAATGGCTTGCAAGCCCATGCGTTCATAGGTGCGCAGATAGCTGACCAGATGGCGGTTGTAGGCGTGCAGCGCATCTTCCTTGGTCAGGTCGAAGTTGTAGCCGTCCTTCATATAAAACTCACGACCACGCATGACGCCAAAGCGGGGGCGGACCTCGTCGCGGAACTTCCACTGGATTTGATAGAGCGTCAGCGGCAGGTCCTTGTAGCTGTTCACATGGGCGCGGAAGATGTCCGTCACCAGTTCCTCAGCCGTGGGCGTAAACAGCATATCACGCCCGCCACGGTCTTTGATGCGCAGCATTTCTTCGCCGTAAGCGTCATAGCGCCCGCTTTCGCGCCACAGGTCCGCCGATTGAATGGTGGGCATCTGGATCGCGATATGGCCCGCGCGCGCCTGTTCCTCATGCACGATGTTTTCGATCTTGCGCAGCACCTTGAAGCCAAGCGGCAGCCACGAATAGATCCCGGCGCTGGCCTGTTTGATCATGCCCGCCTGCAACATATAGCGGTGGCTGACAATCTGTGCCTCGCGGGGCGTTTCTTTGAGAACGGGCAGGAAATAGCGGCTGAGGCGCATGGAATTGACCTTCTTGGATACAAGTGTTGGGCCACGGTGTACGGCCCTGCGCAGGCCCTCGCAAGCTCTGACATCACAGATACGCGAGTGTGGCGAATAATATCGTCGGGCAGCGCGTAGGCCCTGTATGGTTTTCACATTCAAAGGGTTTTTCCAAATGACACGCGTTCTTACATTCCTTGCGGCCTTCTTCTTGCTGGTTCCAATGGCCGCGATGGCCGCTCCTGTCAGCTACAACTTGCAGCAAGACCGCTCTGAGGTCGGGTTCATTTATACGCTTTCGGGGGCGGAAAACCGCGGCACGATGCCTGTCCTGAATGCTGATATTGCCATTGATCTTCAGCAGTTCAGCGCCTCAAGCGTGGATGTGTCACTCGACGTCAGCGGCGCGCGCACCGGTCTGATCTTTGCAACCGAGGCGCTGAAGGCCGCCACTGTGCTTGATGCCCGCAATCACCCGACGATCCGGTTTCAATCCACCGCTATCCGCGCCAACAACCCACGCAACCTGTCAGCAGGAGGCCAGATCGACGGGTTGCTGACGATCCGCGGTGTCACCCGCCCCGTCACACTGAATGCGGCCGTGTTTCGCCAGCAAGGCACCGCTGAAGGGGATTTGCGCCAACTGAGTTTCCGTATCAGTGGCGCTGTCAGCCGCGCGGCCTTTGGCGCATCAGGGTATGGCGATATTGTTCAGGACACGATCCAACTTGATATCGCCGCCCGGGTCATCCGCGCCGAGTAATTTCATCCATCGCCCTTGCGCCGCCATGCCGCTTGCCGCATCTATTGCGGTAAGCAATGACGGATGATCCATGGCACTTCCTGTTGGACAACAAGCAAGATACTGGGGCATTGCGACTGCGGTGGTTCTGGTCGCCTTGTGGTTTCTGGGCGATGTCATTCTGCCCTTCGTGTTGGGCGGGGCCATTGCCTATTGCCTTGATCCCATCGCGGATCGCCTTGAGCGGCTGGGTTTCAGCCGCGTGGCCGCCGTGGCCATCATCACGCTGATCACGATCCTGATCTTCGTTTTGCTGATCTTGCTGGTAATCCCGACGCTGGTTCAGCAAACCGCATCGCTGATAGATACCGCACCTGAACTTTTCGACCGGCTGCGCACCGGCCTGACCGAGCGATTCCCACAGTTGATGGACAATGAAAGTGTGGCGTATCAACAGCTTTTGGCGATTGGTGAAACCATTCAGTCAAAAGGCGGCGAGCTGGTCAACGGCATCGTCTCATCCGCGCTGGGGCTAATCAACATCATCGTGTTGCTGGTCATCGTGCCTGTCGTCGCGGTTTACATGCTGCTTGATTGGGACAACATGATCGCCAGGATTGATGAAATGCTGCCGCGCGACCATGCAGACACAATTCGCCAGCTGGCCCGCGACATTGATGCAACGCTGGCGTCTTTCATTCGGGGACAGGGTACGGTCTGTCTGGTGCTGGGCACCTATTATGCGGTGGCGCTGATGCTGGCCGGGCTGAATTTCGGCCTGATCGTTGGGTTCATCGCGGGATTGATCACCTTCATTCCCTATGTTGGTGCTTTGGTCGGGGGCGTTCTGGCCGTTGGACTGGCCCTCTTTCAATTCTGGGGCAGTGTCGAGGTGGCCGATGGCGAAACGGTGTCCTATGCTACCAACTGGCTGCGGATCGGAATTGTTGCGGGGATCTTTGGGCTGGGCCAATTCCTTGAAGGCAATATCCTGACGCCCAAATTGGTCGGCGGATCTGTCGGCCTTCACCCTGTCTGGCTGCTTTTTGCACTGTCTGTCTTTGGCACGCTTTTCGGCTTTGTGGGTATGCTGGTGGCCGTCCCTATCGCTGCAATGATCGGTGTGATCGCGCGTTGGGGGCTTGGCCAATACAAAGACAGCCTGCTTTATCGCGGGACGTCCGGGGACGAGTAGATGCCGGATCAGCTTGCATTTGACTGGCCGACAGGTGTTGCGCTGGGACCTGATGATTTCTTCGTCTCACAGGCGAATGCCAAGGCATTCACCATGCTCGCGGCGCCCGAAACCTGGCCCGAACGAAAGCTGGCGTTGATTGGGCCCAAAGGCTGCGGCAAAAGCCACCTAGCACGAGTGTTCCAGGCGCAAACCGGGGCGACGTTGCTTATGGCGCCGGAAATCACACCTGACTTTCAAACCGACGCGATGACCGTCATCATCGAAGATATGGAAACGCTGCCCGCATTCGCGGAAGAAGCTGTGTTTCACCTCCATAACAATCTGCAAAACGCCAAGGGCACGCTTTTGCTCACCTCTGATCAACCGCCCAGCCGCTGGCCTATTGCCCTGCCCGATCTGGCAAGCCGGATGCAGGCGACGACGGTGATGCAGATCGACGACCCCGACGATGCGCTGCTGTCGGCGCTGATCATGAAGCTTTTCGCCGACCGCCAGATCAATCCCCAACCGCAATTGGTGCAGTATCTGGCGATGCGCATCGAACGCTCTTTCGCCGCTGCTGCCGATATTGTGGCGCGGCTTGATAGCGCCGCTCTTGCGCAAGGGCGCAAGATTAACAAGGCGTTGGCCGCCGAGTTGCTGGACAACGCCGACTGACGCCGCGATACTTGTTTAGAAACCGCAACATGCGGAAAAAAGGCCCCATGACCGACGCAAACTTTCTTGAAGGGGATTATCCACCCCCCACGACCCTTGATATCGGCCTTTCCAGCCCCGCGCGTTTTGTGAATCGCGAACTCAGTTGGCTGAGCTTCAACTGGCGTGTGCTGGAAGAGGCCGAAAACCCACGCGTGCCGTTGTTGGAGCGTCTGCGCTTTCTATCGATCTCTGCCACCAACCTTGATGAATTCTACACCGTCCGGGTGGCGGGCCTGCGTGAGTTGGCGAATGAAGGCAACGTGACCCCCGGCCTTGATGGTTTGACGCCTGCGGAACAACTGGTCGTCATTGACCGTGATGCGCGTGCGCTGATGACACGTCAGCAAGCGGTTTTCACAGACCTGCAAAAGCTGATGGCCGAACAGGACATCCACATCCTTGACCGCGCCGGACTGAGCAACGACGATATCACCTACCTCGAAGACGTCTTCATCGAGCAGGTGTTCCCGGTTCTGTCACCGCTGGCGATCGACCCTGCGCACCCTTTCCCATTCCTGCCCAACGAAGGCTTCGCGCTTGCGCTGCAACTGGAACGGCCCAGCGATAAACGCCAGTTGCGCTCGCTTCTACCTGTGCCCGCACAGATCGACCGGTTCGTGGCGCTGCCTGCCGAAAGCGGCCATCGTTTCTTGCCATTGGAAGAGCTGCTGCTGTTGCACATTGGGCGGTTGTTCCCGGGTTATCGGATCAAGGGCAGCTGCGCCTTCAAAGTTCTGCGCGACAGTGATCTGGAACTTGAGGATGAAGCCGAAGATCTGGTGCGCGAATTTGAAACCGCGTTGAAGCGACGGCGTCGTGGCGAAGTCGTACGCCTGAAAATCTCGCAAGGTGCACCCAGTGCGTTGCAAACTCTGATTATGTCAGAACTGCATGTGACCGAGGAAACCGTGGTCGAAGTCGACGGCCTGATCGGTATCGCCGATCTGGGTGAGCTGGTGCTTGACAGTCGACCAGACTTGCTTTGGCCCACCTTCGCCCCGCGCGTGCCTGAACGCGTTCAGGATCATGATGGCGATATGTTCGCCGCCATCCGCCAAAAGGACATGCTGCTGCACCACCCCTATGAGACGTTCGATATGGTCGTGCGTTTCCTGACCCAGGCGGCACGTGATCCCAATGTGGTGGCGATCAAGCAGACGCTCTACCGCACCTCCAAACGGTCCCCCATTGTCGAGGCGCTGTGCGAAGCTGCCGAGGATGGCAAATCCGTAACGGCCCTGGTCGAGCTGAAAGCACGGTTCGACGAAGCCGCCAACATTCGCCAGTCACGGCGGCTGGAGCGGGCGGGTGCGCATGTGGTCTACGGCTTTATCAACTACAAGACCCACGCCAAGATCAGCACGGTCGTGCGGCGCGAGGGCGATAAGCTGGTGACCTACACCCATTTCGGCACCGGTAACTATCACCCGATCACGGCACGCATCTATACCGATCTCAGCCTCTTTACATGCGATGCTGACCTTGGGCGCGATGCCACGAAAGTCTTTAACTACCTTTCCGGTTATGCCCAACCTGAGGGATTGGCAAACCTGTCAATCTCACCACTTACGCTGAAGCAGACATTGCTTGACCGGATCGCAGCCGAGGCTGAAAACGCAACTGCCGGTGAGCCTGCGATGATCTGGGCCAAAATGAATTCGCTGATCGAAAGCGATGTGATCGACGCGCTTTATGCGGCAAGCCAGGCAGGCGTAAAGATCAGCCTTGTGGTGCGTGGCATCTGCGGTCTGCGTCCGGGGGTCGCCGGTCTGTCCGAGAATATTCGCGTGAAATCCGTTGTGGGGCGTTTTCTGGACCACTCGCGTATCGTTTGCTTCGGGAACGGCAGCAACCTGCCCTCGAAAAAGGCCAAGGTCTATATCAGCTCTGCCGACTGGATGGATCGCAACCTGAACCGCCGGGTCGAAACGCTTGTCGAGATCAAGAATCCAACCGTAAAAGCGCAGATCGTCAGCCAGATCATGGCGGCCAACATGGCCGACATCGCGCAAAGCTGGGTCATGTCCGCCGATGGCAGCTTTACAAGGGTAAGCGTCGAAGAAGGCACCTTTGCCTTCAGCTGCCATCGCTTCTTTATGGAAAACCCCTCGCTATCCGGCCGCGGATCAGCCGGCGCATCCGACGTACCGCAATTGACGCACACGGATGATTAGCAATGGCGAAGGCCATCGTTCATGTATCTCAGGTGCGGCGCGTTTGATGCGCCCATCTCTCGCGTCAGCCACCGCACATGATGACCCAGACCTTGGCAAACAGAGTGCGTCAATCAGAACCAATCGCGTTTCCCGTCCGTGTGAAATCGTCAAAGCCACGATGCTGACACGTCAGATAACAGCCAAAAAGGCCGTTTGACGCCTTCATTTTGGTCAACAACTTGCTGAGCGTCCGGTATTCAATCGAGTTTCCGGCGTAGCCGCCGCTTTTGAGTGCAAAGGAAATCCGGCGATAGGTTTCTCCGGTGAATCGGTAATGACGCAGGGGTAACAACATCTCTGACGGCAAAAGGTTCTTGATGACGTGTGGACTGGTCAATACCGCCTTCGGATGCCACTTTAGCAGGCTTGGCTTTTGCAGCGTATTGTAGTGCAGCGGGGGTTGGTTTGTCAGACGCGCCCAGTGCCGGCGGGTCCATTTAGCCCTGTGGTTCAGCCCATGCTGGTGCAATAGCCGTGCGCGACTGCCGGCATAAAGCTCTGAAGGTGGACCATCGGGGCTGGGTACAAGATGTGGTTGCCCGTCAAAGAACCAGTCCCTTTCATGATCCAGATGGGGGTCGCGCGACATAACCACCAAATCGTCGATGGATCCGGGATACATATCCAACATGACAGCCCAGACTACACGCGCACCTGCTTCGTCATTGATCTCGGCCAAATCAGGGAATGTCATCCCCTCCGGCAGATCAATAAACTCATCCACATCAACACAAAGCGCCCAGCGGTCCATCGCAAATCTGTGCAACAAAATCTGGCGCCAGATCGTGTTCATTTTGACTTTACGCTTACAAAATGGCTTGGCATCGTCACCTTCAACGACGTCGCCAAACCGGTATCCGCTTTTCAGAACAAGCACATCCGATTGCGCGGCCAGGAATGCGGTCGAGCCATCACCTGAGCAATCGTCTATAAAGACAAACCGCTGAACCCCAAGCTGTCTGTAGTGTGCAAGAAAGGCAGGCAGATAGTACATCTCGTCATGTACAAGGCTGACTGATGTGAAAGCATCATCAGTAGTTTGACCGGCAGACATAACCTCCAAATCATCGTATTTGTTCAGAACGGCTTGCAGATCCATGCGTTTCATCCGGTATTTTTTGCCCGGCGGTGCCGGTCTGCCCGCCAGTTGCGCTGGCCCGCGTCAGGTAACACTAAATCTTCGATTGGCAAAGGCGCCCGATTTCCGTTAGCTTTCAGGTCACTTGGACGACGGAGCATCGCGCTGTGGACACAATTGACTGGGGCCCATTCGGTCGACCGCTCTTCGAAGACGCCGCGGCCAAGCGGCTGAGCCGGGTTGGCGTGATCGACGTCGGGTCCAACTCGGTCCGTCTGGTCGTCTTTGATGGCGCCGCGCGCTCGCCTGCGTATTTCTATAACGAAAAAATCATGTGTGCCTTGGGGGCCGGATTGTCCCAAAGCGGACATCTGAACCCCGAGGGCCGCATTCGGGCGCTATCCGCTATTCGCAGGTTTGCGGCATTGGCCGAGGGGATGGGCATCCCCCCCCTTACGGCGGTTGCCACAGCAGCAGTGCGTGAAGCCACAGACGGGGCTGATTTTCAGGCCGAGGTTTTGCACGAAACGGGCATCAAGCTGTGGGTCATCGACGGCAAGGAAGAGGCGCGACTATCGGCGCAAGGGGTCCTGCTTGGCTGGCCCGGCAGCTATGGGCTTGTTTGTGATATCGGCGGGTCGTCGATGGAGCTTGCTGACCTCGCGGAAGGTCGGGTCGGACGCCGTCTTACCTCTGCGCTTGGGCCGCTGAAACTACGTGAGATCAAAGGCGGGCGAAAAGCTGTCAAAGCCTATGTGCGCGAAACGATGCAAGAATTGCACACCGAAATGGGCGACGCGACGGGTATGCGTCTGTTTCTCGTCGGTGGCTCTTGGCGTGCTATCGCGCGCGTTGATATGGAACGGCGCGGTTATCCTTTGACGGTTCTGCATGAATACCGCATGAGTTCGCGACAGATCAGCAAGACCGCAGAGTATATCCGCAAGTCGGACCTGCAAGAGCTGCGTGGGCGCTGCAACATCTCGGACAGTCGCATGTCGCTGGTGCCATTGGCGGCCATCGTCCTGAAGGAGATCATGCGCACTTTCAGACCCAAGGACGTCGCGATTTCATCCTATGGCATCCGTGAAGGGATGCTTTATGAACAGATGCCACGTGCCTTGCGCGAACGTGATCCTTTGATCGAGGCGTGCCGCTTTGCGGAATCCAAAGACGCGCGCCTGCCTGGCTTTGGACGTGTGCTCT
>CBDTVH010000059.1:0-8887 GCA_965363665.1 uncultured Yoonia sp.
TGGAGCGGGCGATGAGATTCGAACTCACGACCCTAACCTTGGCAAGGTTATGCTCTACCCCTGAGCTACGCCCGCGCGCCAATTCGTGAGCCGTCATCTATAAAGAGTTGCGCGGTTCTGCAAGACCAAAATCACAAGAAGGCATGATTTTCTGGCGTGACGTCCAGGGTCTTATTTCGTGGCCCCATATCCATCAACGACGCGCGCACCTGTTCCGACATCAACACTATGAAGGATCAGCCCGTCGGTGCTGAGCAGGCCCAAGCCATAAGCGCCCGCTTCGTCCGTTGACAGGTTGGAGGTCGGCTTGACCAGTTCGACCACGCCTTGATGGCAGGAGCTTTTGAAAACCGTCCAGGGGACGCCACGGCTGTTGCCGGAAATGGTTTGATGCAAATGTCCACAGATCAGATGCAGGTTGCCATGCGCTGCAAGCAATTCCAGAACCTCAGAACCATTGCGCAGGTTGATCCGATCCATGCCGATCACACCGGTCTTGAACGGTGGATGGTGGATGCAGACAATCGCATGGCGGCCGGCCCGCGACGTTAATGCGTCGTCCAGAAACGCCAAGCGCTGTGCACACAGCAACCCGGCGTGGCGTCCATCGACGTCCAGTCGACTATCAAGCGAATCCAGTGTGATGACACGATGATCCCCGATATCGCGCCACTGCTGGACATGGCCAGACGCGCTTTGCGGTGCATCGGGAAACTGGTTCAAAAAGGCGTCGCGTCTGTCATGATTGCCTATCATCGGCATAATGGGAACGGTTACCTGATCAAGTATGCGGGCCAGGACGGCGTATTCCGCAGGGGTGCCATGATGTGTCAGGTCGCCGAGCAGAACCAAAGCAGCGGCATCGCCGTGGGACGTCATGGCAGCGTCGATCACCTGACCAAACCGTGCGGAAGGATCAAGTCCGATGATCTTTTGCCCGTCCGCGCAGATATGCGGATCGCTGATGAACAACACCTTCTGCACCGCGGCTAGTCCTTGAACTGGATCAGATCCCATCTGTTTCCGAACGGATCACAAAACACGGCGACTTGGCCATAGGGTTCATGACGCGGTTGTTCTGCAAAGGTGATGCCATTCGCGGTCATCTTCGCATGGTCGCGGGCAAAGTCGTCGGTTTGCAGGAAAAGCCAAACGCGCCCCCCACCTTGGTGACCAATCGCCGCTGTCTGCTCGGCCCCTACAGCTTTGGCCAACAGGAACGCTGTTTGCGCCCCCGCAGGACCGACACGCACCCAACGCTTGCCATTCCCAAGGTCGGTATCCTCAAAAAGAACGAAACCCATCTGCCCGACAAAGAAAGCAATTCCGCTGTCATAGTCCGGTACAAGGACAGAGATCAGGGCAAGGTGCTGTGTCACTCCAGTTCAACCAACAGGTCCTTGGCATCAATCTGGCCACCGGCCTGCACATGCACGGCCTTCACCACCGCGTCACGTTCTGCATGAATGCCTGTTTCCATCTTCATGGCTTCGATGGTCAAAAGCAGATCACCCTGTTTCACTTTCTTGCCCGGCACAACCGACACAGTCGCCACCACACCCGGCATTGGTGCGCCGATATGGTTGGCATTGCCGTTCTCGGCCTTGGGCCGTGAGATTTTGTCGGCAGCGGCAAGGCGGTTCATCACGCGGATCGTGCGCGGTTGGCCGTTGAGTTCAAAGAACACCTTGACCTCACCATCTTCGTTCATATCGGCGACAGCTTGCAGGCGGATTTCCAGTGTTTTGCCGGGGTCGATTTCGGCGACAATTTCTTCGCCTGGCTCCATCCCGTAAAAGAAAGTCCGTGTTGGCAAGGTGCGCACCGGGCCATAGGTGCGATGGCGGCCCATGTAATCAAGAAACACCTTGGGATACATCAGATAGCCGTTCAGATCCTCATCATCGACAATCTTGCCTTCCAACTGCGCCGATAGTTCGGCGCGCGTCGCTTCCAGATCAACGGGGGGCAGATGCTTGCCCGGCCGCTCCGTGATCGGCTTTTCACCCTTGAGGATTTTCTTCTGGATCGCGTTCGGCCAGCCGCCGGGTGGTTGGCCCAGATCGCCGCGCATCATATCGATCACGCTGTCGGGGAACACCACGTCGACATTGGGGTCTTCGACCTGTGCGCGGGTCAGGTTCTGGCTAACCATCATCAGGGCCATGTCGCCAACGACTTTCGAGGATGGCGTCACTTTGACGATATCGCCGAACATCGCGTTTACGTCCGCGTAGGTTTGGGCCACCTCATGCCAGCGTTCTTCAAGACCCAGCGACCGCGCTTGGGCCTTGAGGTTCGTGAATTGCCCGCCGGGCATTTCGTGCAGGTAAACCTCGGACGCGGGGGCTTGCAGGCCAGACTCAAAGGCCGCGTAATGCGCGCGCACCTGCTCAAAATAGTTGCTGATTTCGCGGATGGCTTTGACGTCCAACCCCGTATCGCGTTCCGTGCCGCGCAATGCCTCAACAATTGATCCCAATGTGGGTTGAGACGTATTGCCTGACAGCGCATCCATTGCGCCATCCACACAATCCACGCCCGCATCACAGGCTGCCAGAACGGTCGCAATCGCCGCACCTGACGTGTCGTGTGTGTGGAAGTGAATGGGCAGATCAACCTCTTCTTTCAACGCCTTGAACAGCGCAGTTGCAGCGGCTGGCTTCAGCAACCCGGCCATGTCTTTCAGGCCCAGCACATGCGCGCCTGCCGCTTCCAGCTCTTTGGCCATGCCGACATAGTATTTCAGGTCATACTTGGACCGGTTCGGGTCCATCAGGTCGCCGGTATAGCAAATCGTGCCTTCGCAGACCTTTTCGGCCTTGATCACAGCGTCCATCGCGACGCGCATGTTTTCCACCCAGTTCAGGCTGTCGAACACGCGGAACACATCGACACCAGAGCTGGCCGCTTGCGCAACAAAGCTTTGCACCACGTTGTCAGGGTAGTTGGTGTAGCCGACCCCATTAGACGCCCGCAAAAGCATCTGCGTCATGATATTTGGCATCGCCGCGCGGATGTCACGTAGGCGCTGCCATGGACATTCCTGCAAGAAGCGATAGGCCACATCAAAGGTAGCACCCCCCCAGCATTCAACGCTGAAAAGCTGGTGCATCTTGGCGGCGTAAGCCGGGGCCGCGTTGATCATGTCGATGGACCGCATGCGGGTGGCGAGCAGGGATTGGTGCCCGTCGCGCATGGTCGTATCGGTGATCAGCAGTTGCTTTTGGCCGCGCATCCAGTCGGCCACGGCCTCTGGTCCGAACTGGTCAAGGATGTTGCGGGTGCCGGGGGTGACGTCTGTGGTTGGCTTGACTGGTGGACGTGGTGGTTTCACATCCGCAGCGGGGCGCGGGCGGCCTGCCGTCTCAGGATGCCCGTTGACGGTGATATCGGCGATATAGGTCAGGATTTTCGTGGCGCGGTCACGGCGCTTGGAAAATTTGAACAGATCGGGCGTCTCGTCGATGAACTTGGTGTGGTATTCGTTGTTCAGGAACGTGGGGTGTTTCAGCAGGTTTTCGACAAAGGCGATATTGGTCGACACCCCGCGAATACGGAATTCGCGCAAGGCGCGGTCCATGCGTGCAATCGCCATTTCCGGCGTTGGCGCGCGGGCGGTGACTTTCGTCAGCAGGCTGTCGTAATAGCGCGTGATCACCGCACCCGAATAGGCGGTGCCGCCGTCAAGCCGGATGCCGGGGCCGGTGGCCGAGCGGTACATCTGGATACGCCCGTAATCGGGGATAAAATTGTTCTGCGGGTCCTCGGTCGTAACCCGGCATTGCAGGGCGTGACCGTCCAGTTTGACGTCATATTGGCTGGCACAGCCCGTCGCCTCGACCAGTGATTTGCCTTCTGCGATCAGGATCTGGGCGCGAACGATGTCGATGCCGGTGACTTCCTCGGTGACGGTATGTTCGACCTGTACGCGGGGGTTCACTTCGATGAAGTAAAACTCGCCACTGTCCATATCCATCAGGAACTCGACGGTGCCTGCACACTCATAATTCACATGCTGGCAAATTTTCTTGCCCAAGTTACAAAGCTGCTCACGCTGCGTGCCGCTCAGATACGGGGCAGGGGCGCGCTCAACAACCTTTTGGTTGCGGCGCTGGACCGAGCAATCACGCTCCCACAGGTGATAAATCTGGCCGTGGCTGTCGCCAAGGATCTGTACCTCAACGTGACGAGCACGCATGATCATCTTTTCCAGATAGCCCTCGCCATTGCCAAAAGCGGCCTCAGCCTCGCGCCGCCCTTCGAGGACTTTTTCTTCCAGCTCATCCTCGGACATGATCGGGCGCATGCCACGACCACCGCCACCCCAAGACGCTTTGAGCATCAGGGGATAGCCAACTTCTGCCGCTTCCTTCTTGATGGCCTTTATGTCATCACCCAGCACTTCGGTCGCTGGGATCACGGGAACGCCCGCCTCCACCGCCACACGCCGGGCAGAGGCCTTGTCGCCCAACTGGCGCATCGTTTCAGCTTTGGGGCCGATGAAGGTAATCCCGTTGGCGTGGCAGGCATCGACGAAGTCGGGGTTTTCTGACAGCAGACCATAGCCAGGGTGGATGGCATCGGCGCCTGCCATCTTTGCCACGCGGATGATTTCATCAATTGAGAGATACGCTGCAACCGGCCCGAGATCTTCGCCGATCCGATATGCTTCGTCCGCCTTGAAGCGGTGTAGGCCCAGCTTGTCTTCTTCAGCAAAGACAGCGACCGTCTTTTTGCCCATCTCATTTGCGGCGCGCATGATACGAATGGCAATCTCGCCACGGTTGGCGATCAGGATTTTCTTGAAGTCAGTCATTTCAGGTCCCTTTGCAGTTGCAGCATTGGTAAGACGTTTCTTTGACCACGTAAACGTTTAGTGACACCCAAACTGCAACGACAATGGAACGATAGTGCAGATGCAATGTTAGTCAGTGACCCCAACAGGAGAATGACATGACACGTTTTGAAGGCAAACGCATTTTGATTACAGGCGGCACCAGCGGTATCGGCCTGGCCACCGCCAAGCGCATCGTTGCTGAGGGCGGTGAAGTTGCCGTAACCGGCGTGACGCAGGACCATCTGGACGAGGCGGGGCGCGATCTGCCATCGGGCAGCCTTGTGATGCGCAACGATGCGTCCGATCCCGCAGCGGCCAAGGAGCTGGCCGAAAAGATCAAGGATCAGATGGGCGAAATTGACGGCGCGTATCTGAATGCCGGGTTCGGCAAGAATATGGCGACAGAAGACGTGGATGCCGATGGGTTCGACGCGATGATGAATGTGAACGTGCGCGGCGTGGCCTTGCAAATGGCGGCGCTGAAACCACTGATCAAGGATGGTGGCGCGGTATTGGTCACATCCTCGGTCGCACCTTATCTGGGTGGCGCCAAGGGGGCGATCTATGCGGCCTCCAAGGCGTCGTGCCTTGCCATGGCACGCAGCTGGTCCAAGGATCTGGCACCGCGCAATATTCGGGTTAATGCAGTGGCGCCGGGCCCCATCGAGACGAATTTCTTTGATGCTTTGGGCAAGGGTGGCGACGACGCCGAGGAGATGAAAAAGCAGATTGCCGACGCGGTGCCGCTGGGGCGTATGGGCAAGCCAGAGGAGGTGGCAGCGGTCACCTGTTTCCTGCTGTCGGACGACGCATCCTACGTCAGCGGCTCGGAATATATGGTCGATGGCGGCATGACGCTGCGCTAGCGGCGCAAGCAACCGGGCAGATCGGCGATGCCTTGCGCGCCGATCTGTCCCATATTGCTGACCATGTCCTTTCGCAGAATATCCAGCACATGCGCAGCCCCAGGTTCGCCCAACGCGGCCAATCCGTAGTGGAAGGCCCGGCCCAGCATGACGAAATCGGCCCCTGACGCGAGCATGCGCAGCACGTCCAACCCGCTTTCGATCCCACTGTCGCAAATGACGGGCAAATGGGTGGCGGCACGGACCAGCGGCAGCGTCTCGATCGTGGCCGGTCCGCCGTCAAATTGTCGGCCCGCATGGTTGCTGACCCAGATTGCGTCAGCGCCTTCATCGGTCAGGCGGGCGGCATCATCGGGGTTGCCGATGCCCTTTACGATCAACGGGCCGTCCCAGACATCACGCAGGGATTTGAAGTAATCCCAATCGGGCGACGTGCGCAACAGATAGCCTACGTGTTCGTTGGATGGCAGGGTGCCTTTGACGTCAGAATAGCTTTCCATCAGACGCAGGCGCGGCATGCCGGTTTTGCGGATGCCGTTCAGCCACGCAGGGCATTGTGCCGCTTGTATTGCCAGCCGTGGTGTCAGCCTGGGCGGTTGGGTCAGGCCCCCGCGCGTCTGGCGTTCGCGGCGCGAGGCGACAGGGACATCAACGGTCAAAACGATTGTGTGAAACCCGCTGTCTTTCGCGCGTTTGAGGATATCATCGCGGATGCCGGGATCGCGGGGTGGATAAAGCTGGAACCAGGCATGAGCGCCGGCATGCGGGCCGACGGCTTCGGGCAGTTGGCTGGCAACGGTCGAAAGCGTAAACGGAATGTTTTCGCGCGCGGCTGTGCGCGCAAGCATCTGCTCCGCACCCGGCCAGATCAGGCCCGACATGCCCACCGGTGCGATGCCGATCGGCAGGGGGTGGGTTTGGCCCAGCAATGTGGTCGCGAGGTCGGGTGCAAACTCTCCGTGCAGGATCGACGGGTTCAGCAGGACCTTGTCCAATTGGTCGCGATTGCGTTTTTGGGTGGCTTCAACACCTGTCGCGCTGTCGAGGTATTCCCAGACGAAATGCGGGATACGCCGCCGGGCGCGGGCTTTCAGATCAGAGATGGCCGGGTATTTGCTGTGCAGGGTCATGGACAGCACGCTATTGCGAGGTCCGCGCCTTTGGCAATGGGTCGGAGCCTCCGGCGGGGATATTTTTGGGCCAATAATAACGCAGGAGAACGGAAGTAGAACAAGGCTTTTCACCCGCGGCGGATGGCGCTATGTGTGGGGAATGAGTGGATTTACCGAAGATGATGCGTTCGAGGCGGCCGCTGTACCGCTGAGCCAGCGGGCGATGGCGCGGCCTGCGGCGGCTTATCTTGATGGGCTGAACCCCGCGCAGCGTGAGGCCGTTGAGATGCTGAGCGGGCCGGTTTTGATGTTGGCTGGTGCCGGCACGGGCAAGACCAAAGCATTGACGACACGGATCACGCATTTGCTGGCGACCGGCACGGCGCGTCCACATGAGATTTTGGCGGTTACGTTTACCAACAAAGCCGCGCGCGAGATGAAATCGCGCATTGGTGGGCTGATGGGGGAAGCCGTCGAAGGAATGCCATGGTTGGGGACTTTTCATGCGGTTTGTGCCAAGCTGCTTCGACGGCATGCGGAGTTGGTAGGTCTCAAATCCAATTTCACCATTCTGGATACCGATGATCAGATCCGTCTGATGAAACAGCTCATCGAGGCGGCAGGTATTGATCACAAACGTTGGCCCGCGCGGATGCTGTCGGGCATTATTGATGGCTGGAAGAACAAGGCGCTGACGCCGGACAAGATACCTGTGGCAGAGAGTGGCGCCTTTGATCACAAGGGCGTTGAACTTTATGCGGCCTACCAGCGCCGTTTGCTGGACCTGAATGCCGTCGATTTCGGCGACATCCTTTTGCATATGGTCACCATTTTTCAGAACCACGCCGATGTGTTGGCGCAATATCAGCGCTGGTTCCGTTATATCCTTGTGGACGAGTACCAGGATACGAACGTCGCACAGTACATGTGGCTGCGCTTATTGGCTGCCGGCCATAAGAACATCTGTTGTGTCGGCGATGATGACCAGTCGATCTATGGCTGGCGTGGTGCTGAGGTCGGCAATATCCTGCGGTTCGAAAAGGATTTTCCCGGCGCGCATGTGGTGCGGCTGGAGGAGAATTATCGCTCGACACCGCATATTCTGGCAGCCGCTTCTGGCGTGATTTCTGCCAATAAGGGGCGCTTGGGAAAGACGCTTTTTACCGCGCGCCAGGATGGCGAAAAGGTCCGCCTGATCGGCCATTGGGATGGCGAGGAAGAGGCGCGCTGGATCGGCGAAGAGGTCGAGGCGATGCAGCGTGGCACACGCGGGATGGCGCCCATGGGTCTTGATGATATGGCGATCCTTGTGCGGGCGTCACATCAGATGCGGGCCTTTGAGGACCGGTTTCTGACCATTGGCTTGCCATATCGCGTCATTGGTGGCCCGCGTTTTTATGAGCGGATGGAGATCCGTGATGCGATGGCCTATTTCCGGCTTGCCGTCAGCCCCGAGGATGATCTGGCGTTTGAGCGGATCGTGAATACGCCCAAGCGGGGCTTGGGTGACAAGGCCGTGCAGACGATCCAGCGCACGGCGCGCACCAATGGTGTGTCGCTGGTCGAGGGCGCGCGGTTGTGCTGTCAGGGCAAGTTGCTGGGTGGCAAGGGCCTGAAGGAACTGACGATTTTGGTGGCCGGTCTGGACCGCTGGCATGCTCAAGTGCGCGCCGAGGCCGATACCCATGTCGAATTGGCCGAGATGATTTTGGATGAAAGCGGCTACACCGGGTTTTGGCAGAACGACAAGACGCCAGAGGCACCGGGACGATTGGAGAACCTCAAGGAACTGGTCAAGGCGCTGGAGAATTTTGAAAACCTGCAAGGGTTTCTCGAACACGTCAGCCTGATCATGGATAATGAACAGGAAGAACAGGGCGAGAAAGTCAGTATCATGACCCTACATGCCGCCAAGGGGCTGGAGTTTCCCGCCGTCTTCCTGCCCGGCTGGGAGGATGGTTTGTTCCCCTCGCAGCGCTCGATGGATGAAAGCGGCATGAAGGGCTTGGAGGAGGAACGGCGCTTGGCCTATGTCGGCATCACGCGCGCCGAAGAGATTTGCACGATTT
>CBDTVH010000060.1:0-8868 GCA_965363665.1 uncultured Yoonia sp.
CTTGCCGCCGCCACCAAGGGTCGAAACATAAATGCCTTCAGGACCACAGTGAATGGTGTGCGGGCGCGAGTACCCGGTCTTGGCGAACAGCTCTTCGGGTTCGATGATCTTGTGGATCTTGGCCTTCAGCGGTTCTTTCACATCAATGATGTAAATGCGGCTGGACCGGATGCCGGGGATGATCAGATAGCGGCGCTCCAGAAAGGCGTGGCCGGTCAGGGGGGAAAGGGCGGAGGAACAGGCGTTCCAGCCAAAGTGGTGAAACTCATCACCCTTGTTGGGCATAAACAGGCTGTGCACGATCTGGCCATAGGTTTCTGACGTTGGGTCAACATCGACCACGGCAAGACCATCGGGCTGGCTGCCATCGGGGCTGAGCATCAGGGTAAACGCCACGGTTTCAGCGGGCGCTTCCATCGCCATTTTTGCGGTGGGATAGAAAGTTGGATCAGGTCTCAGGTTCATAAATTGTCCTCCCATTTCAAGAAAATACGCCAATTCAGGCTTATTGGGCCACATGGCCGGACGCCAGAAACAAGCGGCATCAAATGTCTTACAATTGATTTGAGTATGGCGTCAGGACATCAGATTGAGTCAAGAAAAATCTGTCAGAAGTTTTGGACAACGGGCTGCGTCAGAATTACCAGTTGGTCATTCCTTTTGAATTGGTTCATAGTGGCGCAAGCCAAATCGACCAGGGATCTTCCAGATGACGCTCGCCGTTCCCAAACTGCGTTCCTGTACGGATTGTCCGATCCGCTATAATGCCGTTTGTTCCAAATGTGATCCTGATGAATTGGATCAGCTTGAAGAGATCAAATATTATCGCACCTATGCGGCCGGACAGACCATCTTTTTTGGTGGCGATCCCCTTGAATTCGTAGGATCTGTTGTATCCGGCGTCTCTAGCCTGACGCGCACCCTGCCTGACGGCCGTGTGCAGATGGTGGGTCTACTTTTACCCGGCGACTTCATGGGGCGTCCCAATCGTGCGACGATTGACTGTGATGTGATTGCGGAAACAGATGTGATGCTATGCTGTTTCCGGCGCAAACCGTTTGAAAGAATGATCGAGGAAACGCCCCATGTCGGACAGCGTTTGCTTGAGATGACATTGGACGAACTGGACGCCGCGCGTGAATGGATGCTGGTGCTGGGCCGTAAGACAGCACGCGAAAAAATCGCGTCGCTTTTGCACATGATTGCCACACGTATGGCGTCGTTGAAGCCCGGCGAAACGGCTGCAGCCTCTTTTACGCTGCCAATTACGCGCGAAACAATGGCGAACTATCTGGGTCTGACGATTGAGACGGTCAGTCGTCAGATGTCAGCCCTGAAGAAGGACGGTCTCATCGCGTTTGATGATCGGCGGGATATTCGCGTGCCGGACCTGGAAGATCTGAAAGCGGAAACCGGGGAAGACGGGTTCTAATCAGCGGCGCTTCCATTTTGGGCTGGATTGGCGCAAGCCAGCCAGTACCGATACAGTGCGCCAAAGAGGTGACCGCATGCTGGGGCAGTCAGTGGATCGCGATATCGTAATAGTTGTCCGTCGATTGGATATGGAAAAGGGCTCGGAAGCGGTGCGCGAAGAGCTTGTTGCCTATCATGACCATGCCTTACCGGTGATGCTGGATATGTTGCCAAACCTGAGAAGCTGGCAAGCACGTAACGCAGTCATATACACGGCGATCAAATTCTCGCGGCGGTTTGCAGAATCAAGGACAATGGGTGTCTTGGGCCTGGGCGACAAGAGCGTACGCGTACGCCAAACGGCCTGTGCCTTGGCCGCGTTTTCGCTGAACGATTGTTTTCTTGAGCATCTCAAGCGGTTGATCGAAACCCATGATGATGTTTCGGCTGTTGATGCACATGCCGCCCTGTCCGCAATCAGAGGACAGAACCACCACCTTTTTTTGGATCGAAACGGGTCTGGTCGCGTTTTTTGGAACGTAATGGGATCGGGTGTGTCGGACTAGTCGCTACACCAGAAACGATCCCATTGGCGGGCCGGTATCCCCAATAGGATGCGTGTTACCGCGACATCAGAATTGGTAGATCGGCCATCTCCAACAAACTGCGTGTCGCCCCGCCAAAGACCGCTTCGCGCAGCCTTGAGTGGCCATAAGCGCCGCTGACGATCATTTGCGCGCCGACTTCCTTGGCGCGGCGCAACAGGATTTCGCCGACATGCGGTTCGGTTCGGGCCAGCACGGCGACTTCGGATTTTGTGCCGTGCCGCATCAGATATTGTGCCATGGCGCCGCCGGGATCAGAGCGATCGGCGGCATGGATTGGAGGATCAATGATACAGATATCCGTAATATCGGCCTGTTCCAGCAGGGGCAATGCGGCGCGCGCCGCCGCCAGCGCCTCGGCGCCGTCGTTCCATCCCATCAGTACATGACCACCTGCATCGGGCGCCTTGCACCCTTTGGGGATCATCAAGACCGGACGCTCGGCGGTAAACAGACAGGCTTCGACCAAAGTCACGGCCTCAGGGTTGTCCTGATAGGGTTTGGGCAGAACAACCAGATCGGAAAACCGCAATTTCCGTGCCAGATAACCGGTCAGGGCAGGGCCCTGCACCGTAGCTGCCTGCATTGACCAACGCACGATTTCGCCGTGCATTCGATCATTCAGCCACCCTTCGATTTTTTCGCGCTGCTCCATTGCGTCGCGGGTCTGCTCGGCAATCATCAGCGCCTCGGCACCCATGTAATAGTTGTTGGTTTCGGTGTGGCTGATGGTCACGACATAAATATCAAGATGCGCGCCCATTCGGTCAGCAAGCGAGATAGCGGCATCCAGTCCTTCTGTGGACTGGTCCGTGTCCGTTAGAATTGTCGCGATGATCTTATATGACATTGGTCCGGCCTTCCCCATATCGGTGCTACGTAGGGGGGCGATCGTTCGCGCAAAACCGCTCCTTGAAATCAGTCTGCCTGCGGCCCGAATGCGCTGCCTTGATCCATGTCAAGTGGGCCATTGATCCACATCAAAGACCCGGGCGGCCCCAGATTCCATAAGCGAAAACACCAAGTAGCTGTCGGACCCGTTTTCTGATCCGGCCAAAGAAGGGGATCTCTTATGGGGAACTATATCAAGTTGATAGTATTGGGGGGCATCACGCTCTTTGCTGCTATCGCTGCAAACTGGGGGCGTGATGTCGCGTATATCGTGCACGCGATGATTATCATGGCCGTTGGCGCCTTTATGTTCGTCCGCGTGTTGCGCAGCATGGATGCGCCAGCCTACGCAGCACCAACAGGCTATATGGACGATGTCGTCCGCGCCGGCGTGATCGCCACGGGTTTCTGGGGTGTTGTCGGATTTCTGGTCGGGGTCGTCATCGCCTTTCAGCTGGCATTTCCGCAACTCAACTTTGAGGTTCTCCAACCTTACGGCAATTTCGGACGGCTACGCCCACTGCACACAAGTGCGGTGATTTTTGCGTTCGGGGGCAACGCCCTGATCATGTCGTCATTCTACATCGTGCAGCGCACCTGCGGCGCGCGGCTGTGGGGCGGCAATCTGGCCTGGTTCGTTTTCTGGGGCTACAACCTGTTTATCGTGCTGGCCGCGACAGGATATCTGCTTGGTGCCACACAATCCAAGGAATACGCAGAGCCGGAGTGGTATGTCGACCTGTGGCTGACCGTCGTCTGGGTCGCGTTCCTGGTGGTTTACCTTGGCACGATCTTCAAGCGTCAGGAAAAGCACATCTATGTGGCCAACTGGTTCCTGCTGTCGTTCATCGTCACGGTTGCCATGCTGCATATCGTCAACAACATCAGCATCCCGGTCAGCATCTGGGGCAGCAAGTCTGTGCAGGTCTTCAGCGGCGTGCAGGATGCGATGGTGCAGTGGTGGTACGGGCACAACGCGGTGGGCTTCTTCCTGACTGCAGGCTTCCTTGGCATGATGTACTACTTCGTGCCCAAGCAGGCCGGTCGTCCGGTGTTCAGCTACAAGCTGTCCATCATCCACTTCTGGGCGCTGATCTTCCTCTATATCTGGGCGGGTCCGCACCACTTGCACTACACAGCGCTGCCTGACTGGGCATCTACCCTTGGCATGGTCTTTTCGATCATCCTGTGGATGCCAAGCTGGGGCGGTATGATCAACGGTCTGATGACGCTGCAAGGCGCTTGGGACAAGCTGCGCACTGATCCGATCATTCGGATGATGGTCATCAGCCTGGCCTTCTACGGCATGTCCACATTCGAAGGCCCAATGATGTCGATCCGTGCGGTCAACAGCCTGTCACACTACACAGACTGGACTATCGGTCATGTACACTCTGGCGCGCTTGGCTGGAACGGGATGATCACATTTGCAGCTCTCTACTTCCTCACACCGAAATTGTGGGGCCGGGCGCAGATGTATTCGATGTCCGCGATCAACTGGCACTTCTGGTTGGCCACAATCGGCATCATCCTTTACGCAGCCTCAATGTGGGTCACGGGGATCATGGAAGGCCTGATGTGGCGCGAGGTCGATGCAAACGGGTTCTTGGTGAACAGCTTTGCCGACACCGTTTCCGCGAAGTTCCCGATGTATGTGGTCCGTGGCCTTGGTGGGGTTCTCTACCTCTCGGGCGCACTGATCATGGCGTGGAACATGTTCATGACCATCCGGGGTGGAGCGAAAGTCGCCGCACCGGTTGGCGTGCCAGCTGAATAAGGAGGGTCGGAAAATGGCTAAAAACCCAAAAATAACGCAACCTGAAAACGACCCGAACGTCAGCACGCTAAGTGATCTGCCAAATGAGATCCCAAACGAGTTGCCGCATCAGACCGGGTTCCTGAATCGGCACCAGATTCTTGAACGCAGCCCCACGTTGCTTCTTGTTGCCTCTTTGCTGGTGGTAACGGTGGGCGGAATCGTGGAAATCGCACCACTTTTCTATCTTGAAAATACCATTGAAGAGGTCGAAGGCGTGCGCCCCTATTCCCCGCTGGAGCTGGCGGGGCGGGATGTCTACATCCGTGAAGGGTGCTATGTGTGTCACAGCCAGATGATCCGTCCCATGCGGGACGAGGTGGAACGCTATGGGCATTATTCGCTGGCCGCGGAATCCATGTACGACCACCCGCACCAGTGGGGGTCCAAACGGACGGGGCCGGATCTGGCCCGTGTGGGTGGCAAATACTCTGACGCGTGGCATCTTGATCACCTGATCGCGCCGCGCTCGGTTGTGCCGGAGTCAATCATGCCGGGCTATGCCTACCTGCTCGATACGCCGGTCAACGCAGATTACAACGCCGATCTGGTGGCCACGCATCGTTTCATTGGTGTGCCTTACACCGAAGAAATGGTGCAACTGGCTGCTGCTGACACCTTGGCACAAGCCGACCCTGATACCGATGCTTACGACGATCTGCTTGAGCGGTATCCGGGGGCGCAAATCCGCAACTTCGATGATGCGCCGGGTGTGTCCGAAATGGATGCCCTGATCGCTTATCTGCAAATGCTGGGGACCACGGTCGATTTCTCGACCTTCACCCCAGATGCAAGCCGCTAGGGGGAATGACGATGGAAAACACTTCTTTTCTTGCCGAACTTGCAGATAACTGGATGCTTGTTGCGATGTTCACGCTGTTCGTGGGGGCCATTCTCTGGGCCCTGCGTCCGGGCACACGTGACGTCCATAAAGAGACCGCGAACATCCCTTTCCGTAACGAGGACCACCCCGGTTCTTCCGAGACTGAGGAGCTGCAATCATGAGCAGCAAGACCGATAAAGATATTGATGAAGTCACAGGGACCGATACGACCGGGCACTCTTGGGACGGGATCAAGGAACTGAACAATCCATTGCCGCGCTGGTGGCTCTGGTGTTTCTACCTGACCATCATCTGGGGGGTCGGCTATACGATTGCCTATCCGGCATGGCCCATGGTCAGCGGTGCGACGTCCGGACTGCTGGGGTATTCGACACGGGGCGAAGTCACGCAAGAGATCGCCCGTTTTGAGCAAGCCAACGCCGAAATATCGGCGCAACTGGCCAGCGCCGATCTGAACGTGTTGAATGAAAACCCGGAACTGCTGCGCTATGCGAACTCTGCTGGCGGGGCGGTGTTCCGCAACAATTGTTCGCAGTGTCACGGATCAGGTGCCGCTGGTTTTACCGGCTATCCGAACCTGCTGGATGATGACTGGCTGTGGGGCGGTGATTTTGAGAACATCGAATATACGATCCGCCACGGCATCCGGAACGAAGAAGACTGGGATGCGCGCTACTCTGAAATGACGGCCTATGATGATATCTTCACCAATGAAGAGGTTGATCAGGTGGTACAGTATGTCCGTCTGATTTCCGGTCAGGAACATGATGCAGGTATGGCTGAAGCCGGGGCAGGGCTGTTTCTGGACAATTGTGCAGCCTGTCATGGCGACGACGGTGCCGGCAACCGCGACCTTGGCGCGCCGAACCTGACAGACGCGATCTGGCTTTACGGTGGCGATCTGGAAAGCCTGGAAGAAACCGTGCGATATGCCCGCTTTGGTGTGATGCCCCCCTGGGGTGAACGCCTGACCGAGGCTGAAGTCAAAGCTGTGACCGCCTATGTCCACCAATTGGGTGGGGGCGAATAAGGATCACCAGCCCCGGATCATCTGTTCGCGCATAGATCTGAGGGCCAAGTGAAGGGAAGGGCGTCCGCCGCAGTGGGCGCCCTTTTCTGTGGCGACTTTGCCATTTGCCTGAAAGTCAACGCGCCACTGCAGACAGGGTCGCCTGCCTTGAACTACATCAGAACCGGTTTCCGGTTCTTGAGGTGCCGCGCGACGGCTTTTCTTTGCAGGCTTCCTTCGGGGATGAACCGCGCAGGTTCAGCGGTATAGGTGATATCGGCAAGCTGAGGAAACAGCGTCAGAATTTCGTCCCTTGCGGCGGGTCCGACTGCCTTGAGCGCCTCTGGCCCGGTGAACAGGCTTTCGGTAGGCGCACCTTCGGCGAAAATCACTTCGTGCTGATCGAATAATAGATGGACGTAAGTGACCTCAGTGATTTTGTCTTCAACATAGATGCCGGGCAAAGCTGTCAGCCTGATCGCCGGGATCAGGACGTCACGCACACCAAACATGCGCTCTGATATATTGGAAGACATCAGCATCCGGTGCTGCCGGGACACCAACAAGTCGCGTTTTGGCAGGCCCCTGCCCAATGCACCTGCAACAATCCGAACGGGATAAAGCCGGGGATCAGTGCGCAGTTGATCCGGCGAAAGTGTCACCTTAAAGATGCGACGCAATGTTCCAAAGGACTGATCGGCACGTAGAATACGATCACCTTCTCTGAGTGTCTCAACCGGACGCAAACCCTGATCGGTCTCGATAAATGTGCCCTTGCAAAAACAGGGAACGATCCGTGATGCATCAATGGCGCTTCCGCCGCCGTTCGTCGGCCCCTCTGATGCGCTGATGATTTCCAATGGCGTGTTGGCTGGCGGGAGGGTGTCGACAAAGGCGATCGCCTCGACTGTCGCGTAGCTTGGGCTGCTGTCGTTGATATTGACGGCAATGGCTGTGTATTCGTTGCCTTCAGGATCACGCAGGACAATCAGATACTCGGCCTCAATCCGCGTACCGGCTGTGAATGTGACACCATCAATGGTGACGTCTGCATCAAGCTCCTGTCCGGCGTCGTTATCAGCAAAATTCGTCTCCGCGCCAGCGTCGTTGACAAATACCTCGGTCAGGGTCGTCGTGTTGATTGTCAGGGTTTCGCCGACCAGATGGCTACCGTCACCTTGATCAAGACCGTCGAGCGTTTTGTCGACTGTCATACCGTCGACGACGCGCGTACCGGTTACTGAAATATTTGACTCGCCAAAAACGAAAAATGAATAAATCGCCAACCCGTTACCTCAACCAAACACCGCCCCTATCTACTTTTGCCGTTTATCATCGTTAGGTTCAACTGGCCAAAGGTTATGCCTGCTGCGCCAACCTTGCCTCAAGCACGTCAAACGGGACACCCGGTTCGTCTTTTGCACCGCGGATCACTAAGGACGTCTTAACCGATGCGACATTGTCCGCACTTGTCAACTCCTCGGTCAGGAACCGCTGAAAGGTTCGCAGATCCGGTGCCACACATTTCAGGATAAAATCGACCTCGCCGTTCAGCATGTGACATTCGCGGACCAAGGGCCAGCCCATGCAACGCGCCTCAAACGCGCTCAGGTCGGCTTCGGCCTGGCTGACCAGACCGACCATGGCAAACACCTGCACTTCAAACCCAAGTTCGCGGGAATTGACGTCGGCATGGTAGCCCAGAATAAACCCTTGCTCTTCCAAGGTGCGCACCCGGCGCAGGCAGGGCGGGGCAGAAATCCCGACGCGTTTGGCCAACTCGACGTTCGTCATCCGTCCATCCGCCTGAAGTTCAGCCAGAATCATGCGGTCAATTTCGTCTAGTTTCGTCCCTGGCATTGGATCACCCTGTTATTTTTGCGAATACTACGCTGATGTAGGTGTTTGCGCAAGAATATTTCAAGCTTCCGCAACAAAATAACATCACGGATATGCGTCTTGTTGGCCTTTTATCATCGCCTCTGCGCCGTTATATCGAAGGTAACAAACCAAACGAGGCTGCCATGACCGACACGCGACACATCAAAGTTCTGATCATCGGATCGGGTCCGGCGGGCTATACCGCTGGCGTTTATGCGGCGCGCGCGATGTTGGAGCCTGTGCTGATCCAGGGGATTGAACCGGGTGGTCAGTTGACCACAACCACAGAGGTCGAAAACTGGCCCGGTGACACCGAAGTTCAAGGCCCCGACTTGATGGTCCGTATGGAGGCGCACGCCCGCGCGATGGGTTGCGAAATTGTGGGCGATATCGTCACGTCGCTTGATTT